>JARXKR010000011.1:0-17177 GCA_030271565.1 Pseudomonadota bacterium | reverse complement strand
CGAGGTGTGAGCAATGCTTCACTGCCGTGGCGGAGCTGGCCTGGTCGCCAGTCATGCGAAGCAACCCGTCGAGCATGTGCCAGCCCATCGCCAGGGCAGGATTGATCGTCACTGCGGTGCGCAGATCCGCGACCGCGGCAGGCGCATCCCGCCGCGCGACATGGCACAACCCGCGTTCGAGAAACATCTGGCTAAACCCAGGGTGATGCTGCGCCAGCCGCTCAAGTGCGGCCAGCGCCAGGTCGGTTTGCTGCATCATGCGCAGTGAGTGTGCGGCAATCAGCAGGAGGTCGCGATTTGCAGGGTGCGATTCAAGCAGTTGGTTCGCACCGGCAACGGCGGCGGCGTAGTCACCCGTCGCCTGAAGTGCATGCAAGTGAAGCAGCTCTGCGTCCAGTGGAGAGGCAGGAGACGGCGGTGGCGACCGGGCTGACTTGTCGCTGGAAATTTCGGCTTGAGCGATCATGGATTATCCGTCGGCAAAGGCCGGGCGCTTGTCAAACCTGCAGCGACGGAAAAACAAGGGGCGGTGCTTGCGGCACCACCCCCTGCATCTCGAACTAACGACATCCGATCAGATCTTGGTGCTGATCTTGATGCCGTAAGTCATCGGACGGACGACCGTCGAAGTCTTGATGTACTGCGACGAGTTGGTGAAGGTCGAGGCGTGCGAGTTGAACAGGTTGTCGCCGAAGATGGTCACGGTCCAGTTGTCGCGGGTGAAGCCGATCTGCGCATCGGTCAGCGCATAGCCCGGCATCTTGTAGCGCAGCACGGTGGTGGCCGGCACGATGATCCCGTTGGGGCCGAGCACGCTGCCGTTGCCGGCAACCTCGCCCGACGGGTAAGTCGCAGGCTCGTTAAACATCGAGCTGGTGTAATTCACACCGGCTGAAATGAACCAATCCATCCCGCCTGCGCCAGCCCACTCGTAACGCATCCGCATGTTGCCCTGGAAATGCGGGCTGAACGGCGTGATTCCGCCAACGTTACCAAACGGGGTCTGTACCGGTATCACTCTACCGCCCGCAAAGGTCTGTGTGATGCACTTGCCGAAGGTCGATGCGGCCGGGTTGTTGGCGATGAAGCAAGGCGAATTTGACTGCTTCGAATCATTGTAGGTCGCCGAGCCCTGGATCGTCAGACCATCTGACGGTCGCGCCACGATCTGCACCTCGGCACCCTTGATACGGTAGTTCGGACCGTTGGTCCCGAACGCGGTATTGCCAAAGCCGGCTGCAGGATTGAAAAAGCCGATCTGCGTGTCTTTCCAGTCCATCAAGTAGGCTGACGCGTTGAACGTCACCTTGCGGTCAAATAGCTCGGTCTTCAGACCCACTTCCCAGTTGGTCAGGGTGTCCGGGCGGTAGGCGGCCGAAACCAGGAGCTGCTTGGGACGGGTGCCATTTGCGGCCAATACCGGGTCCGATAGACGCGACGAAGGCCCGCGGTTAAAGGCACCCGGACGGAAGCCCTGGCTGAACAGACCGTAAAGCAAGGTGTGCTCGCTCGGCTTCCAGGTGATCACGCCCTTGCTCTTGAAGCCGTGGAAGGTGGTCTTGAGATTGAGCGCGTCGAGGTTCGAGCCGGTTACGCACACCGGAACCTGGTAGCAGCTTGCACTGAACGACGAATAGACCGACCCGGTCTCATATTCCTTGTAGTTGTAATAACGGGTGCCAGCAGTGATCGTCAGGTTCGGCAGGATATCAAAATCAAGCGAAGCGAAGGCCGCATACTGCTTGTAGCCGCGCTGGGTGTCTTCACCGAAGGCAACCGCTGGCCCGCGCGGACCGGGAATGTTGAGCGTGGCAGCAGGGTTGGGCGCAACGAGCCCAAGGCAGACATTGCCGGCCAACTGGTTCTGGGCCTTGGTCAGCGTGGGACTGCACTGCGGTATGGTCTTGTAGTCCCAGTCCTGGTTGTCCTGGATCTTGAACGATTCATAGTAGGCACCTGCGATCAGGCGAATCCGCTTGTCCGCTGGCGTGCTGATGCGGAATTCGTGGCTTTCGTGCGTGTTGCGAACCTTGTCGGTCCAGTAGCCGGTCGGCTCATGGCAGAACGGTGGGCCCCCGTAAGTGCCGAAATAGTAGTTCGCGGCACCGGTGCACTGATAGAAGATGCCGTACGTCGCGCGGGCATAGTTGGTGTAGTCACCCTGCTGCGAGATATGGCGGGTCAGGTAAGCGCCGGTGTAGATCAGGTCGAGACCGCCCAGCTTGCCCTTGAGCGTCCAGGCGGTATTCGAGAAATCGTCCTTGTTGTACTGCGGCACGAACAGGGTCGATGAGAGGCCCGTGAGCGGGGCATAATCGAAGCTGTAGGTCTGGACTGCGAATGTGCCCTTGGATTCCAGTTTCTGATACGATTGCGACACCAGCAGGTCCCAATCGGGGGCAAACTGCCAATCGACCGAAACGCGGCCGCCGGTGTAATCGACCGGGTTGAAGTTGTCTTCGACCTGAGTGTTGTTGTTGTAGAGGCCGTTGTTGGTCTGCTGGGCCGGCGTCAACTGGTTGCCGTTGCCGTTGTAGGCCAGGTAGTACGAGCCAAGATCGGTCGGGCGACGCGTGAAGGTCGAAAACTTGTTATCGATGTAGCCGCCGTGGTGATCTTCATAGACAACCGCACGGATGGCGAGCTTGTCCTGGATGATCGGAATGTTGACCATCGCATTGAACGAACCGTTTGCTGCCCCGCCAGCAGTACCGCCGAAGCTGCCTTCGATCCGGCCTTCGAACTTGCCCAGCTTGGGCTTGTTGGTGATGTAACGCACCACACCGGCCTGCGCACCGCCGCCAAACAGGGTACCCTGCGGACCTTCGAGCACTTCGACGCGTTCAAGGTCGGCCACATAGACGTCGGCGTTGCGGGCCGGGAACTGCATCGATTGGTCATCGAGATAAAGCGCGACGTTCGGGAAGCCGCCGATCGTGGCCGACGACTGCTGGCCGGCAAAGCCCGCCGACAGGCCGCGCATGAAGATCGCGCCTGCGCCCGGGCCGTTGTTCGAGAAGGTGACGTTGGGGGTGTACTTCAGCAAGTCGTTGATGGTGGTGACGTTGAGCTTGCTAAGCGTTTCGGTACTGAACGCTTGCAGCGTCATCGGCACGTCCTGCTGCGACTGGTCGCGGCGAGTCGCCGTCACGACAATATCGGCGTCGCCCCGGCCGCCGACCTGCTCTTCAGCGGGTTTGGCGGCGGCTTGAGCACCTTCCTGTGCGAACGCCGGCGTCGCGCCTGCCCCAAGCACCGCGATCGCAACAATTGCCGACGACTTTTTCCAGCTGGCTTTCAATTTAAGTCTCCCCATTTCACCCGGTGCCCGCGGGATCTTCGCAATCCTCATTCGGGCGTTGTTGGAGGCTGTCCCCCCGCTGCCAAAGAGGCAATTCACCAAAATTTCCCGACCGGTAAATTTAATTCGTGAATCGATCACAACTTCTACATGTTGCAATCAGATCGGCTAATGTAGCCACCCCCCCAATGGACCGGCCCAGCACACGCGGCTAGCCCCAGCCGCCATCGCTTATAGACCTGGGACTGTGATGCAAGAAGGTGCTGATTTCGTATTGTTGATCGCGACCGAGGACCGCAAGGGCATCGTCGCAGCGGTTGCGAATTCGGTCGCCAGCCAGGATTGCAATATCGTCGAAAGCTCGCAGTACGGCGATGCAGCCACAGGCCGGTTTTTCATGCGGGTCGCGCTATCGGGTTCCGCCGGCATGACGATAGAGAGCTTCACCCAAGCTTTCACGCCGGTCGCCACGGCGTTCCGGCTGGACTGGCGGATTCACGACCTTCGGCGCAAGCTCAAGGCCATGATCATGGTCAGCCAGGGCGGCCATTGCCTCAACGACCTGCTCTACCGCACATCGACCCAGCGCCTGCCGATGGAGGTCACCAGCGTCGTTTCGAACCACACCACCTGGCAGCGCCGCGCCGAGCATGAGGAAATTCCATTCTTCCATCTGCCGATTACTCCCGAAAACAAGCTTGAGCAGGAAGCGCGGTTGATCAACCTGGTTGAGGAGCAGGAGGTCGATCTGATTATCCTGGCGCGCTATATGCAGGTTCTGTCAGATCAGCTTTGCCGCAAGCTGGACGGCCGGGTGATCAATATCCACCACAGCTTTTTGCCAGGCTTCAAGGGCGCAAAACCCTATCACCGGGCTTACGAGCGCGGGGTGAAGATGGTTGGCGCGACGGCGCACTATGTAACCCCCGATCTCGACGAAGGGCCGATCATCACGCAAGATGTGTCGATTGTGGACCACGCCGATACGGTTGAAGCCTTGATCGCGCAGGGCCAGGATACCGAAAGCCGCGTGCTGGCGCGCGCAGTAAAGCTGCACCTTGAACATCGGGTCATGCTGAACGATAGCCGCACGATCGTTTTCAAGTAATTTTGCTGCAGACCAGGAGACCGACGATGAAGACCCGCGCCGCCGTTGCCTTTGCCGCCAAGCAGCCGCTTGAGATTGTCGAGCTTGATCTTGAAGGCCCGAAGGCTGGTGAAGTGTTGGTCGAGATCATGGCGACCGGGATCTGCCACACCGACGCCTATACGCTCGACGGGCTCGACAGTGAGGGATTGTTCCCCTCGGTGCTGGGCCATGAAGGCGCCGGGATCGTGCGCGAGATTGGCGCAGGGGTCACCAGCGTGAAGCCGGGTGACCACGTCATCCCGCTCTACACGCCGGAATGCCGCCAATGTAAGTCGTGCCTGAGCGGCAAAACCAACCTGTGCACCGCGATCCGCGCAACGCAGGGCAAAGGCTTGATGCCCGACGGCACTTCGCGCTTCAGCTACAAGGGCGAGACGATCTTCCACTACATGGGCTGCTCGACCTTCAGCAATTTCACCGTGCTCCCCGAAATCGCGGTTGCGAAAATTCGCGAGGACGCGCCGTTCCAGACCAGCTGCTACATCGGCTGCGGGGTCACCACCGGGGTCGGCGCGGTGGTCAACACCGCCAAGGTCCAGGTGGGCGAGAACGTGGTGGTGTTCGGGCTCGGCGGGATCGGGCTCAACGTGATTCAGGGCGCGCGGCTGGCTGGGGCAGACCGGATCATCGGGGTCGATATCAATCCCGCGCGCGAAGAATGGGGCCGCAAGTTCGGGATGACCCACTTCCTCAATTCCAAGGGGATGAGCCGCGAAGATGTCGTCGCCAAGGTGGTCGAGCTGACCGACGGCGGCGCCGACTACACCTTCGATGCGACCGGCAACACCGAGGTCATGCGCACTGCACTCGAAGCCTGCCACCGCGGCTGGGGCACAAGCATCATCATCGGCGTCGCGGAAGCGGGCAAGGAAGTGGCCACCCGGCCATTCCAGCTGGTGACCGGGCGCAACTGGCGCGGCACTGCATTCGGTGGGGCCAAGGGCCGCACCGACGTGCCCAAGATCGTCGACTGGTACATGCAGGGCAAGATCCAGATCGACCCGATGATCACCCATGTGATGGGGCTGGAGGAGATCAACAAGGCGTTCGAGCTGATGCATGCGGGTGAGAGCATCCGCAGCGTGGTGGTGTTCTGACCATGTTCAGCCACGTAACGCTTGGCACCGATGACGTTGCTGCCGCCAAACGCTTCTATGATGCCACGCTTGGCGCACTTGGCGTTCCGGCGGGTGAAATCGATATTCAGGGACGGCTGGTCTACATGTACGGCGGAGGCCGCCTGGTGATCCGCACGCCGCTCAACGGCGAATCTGCGCACGGTGCGAATGGCGGGACGCTTGGTCTTCTGGCTGCATCTCCCGCAGAAGTCGACGCCTGGCATGCGGCCGGGCTGGCCAACGGTGGAACTACCATCGAGGACCCGCCGGGTGAGCGGCGTCCGCCCGACGGGCGCGTACTCTATCTTGCGTACCTGCGCGATCCTGCGGGAAACAAGCTCTGCGGTTTTCACCGGATCAAATGATGGAACCGGTCAGCAGCAACCGCGCCCACGGTGGCACCCAAGGGGTCTATACCCACCAGTCGAGCGCAAGCGGCACCGCCATGACCTTTTCGGTCTTCGTCCCCGATCACGCGCCGGGGGCAAAACTGCCGGTGCTGTGGTTCCTCTCTGGCCTGACCTGCACCCACGCCAACGTCACCGAAAAAGGCGAATACCGCGCCGCCTGCGCGGAGCACGGGATCATTTTCGTCGCCCCCGACACCAGCCCGCGCGGCGACGATGTGCCCGATGATGGTGACTACGATTTCGGCAAGGGTGCGGGGTTCTACGTCGATGCGACGCAGGAGCCGTGGTCGAAGCATTTCCGCATGCGCAGCTATGTCGAGCAGGAACTGCCCGCGCTGATCGCGGCCGAGTTTCCCGCCGACCTGTCGCGGCAGGGGATCACCGGGCACAGCATGGGCGGACACGGCGCGCTGACCATGGGGTTGCGTAACCCGGACAAATTCCGTTCGGTCAGCGCCCTCGCACCGATCGTCAGCCCGCTTAACTGCCCGTGGGGCGAGAAAGCGCTTGGCGGCTATCTGGGCGAGGACCGGTCGGCGTGGCGCGAGTATGACGCCTGCGCGCTGATCGAGGACGGCGCGCGGCTGCCCGCGCTGCTGATCGATCAGGGTGAGGCCGACAATTTCCTCCACGAACAGCTCAAGACCGGGCTGCTGGTGATGGCGTGCCGCAAGGCCGGGATTCCCGCGACGATCCGGATGCAACCGGGTTACGACCATTCGTACTACTTCATCTCGACCTTCTTGGCCGAGCACGTGGCGTGGCATGCCGAGCGGCTCAAGGGGTGACGCGCGAGGAGAACTTCGCCGCGATATTTGCCGCTCACCGCGGCCGCGAGGGCGCGTTGCTGCCGATCCTGCACGAGGTCCAGCATGTATTCGGCTGCGTCGATGCCGAGGCCGAGCGGGGGATCGCCCACGAGCTCAATCTGAGCCGCGCCGAAGTGCATGGCGTAGTCAGCTTCTATCACGACTTCGCCTCCGTCCCCGATCCGCGCCCCTGCGTCGAACTATGCCGCGCCGAAGCCTGCCAGGCGCGCGGGGTCGAGGCCCTGGTTGCCGCAGCGGAGGAGGCTGCCGGGACGCGGGTCCGTCTGAAGACAGTCTACTGTCTCGGGCTATGCAGCGTCGGCCCAGCGGCGCGGGTTGGAGAAAGTCTTTTCGCGCGCCTCGATGAGGCGGCGCTGGTCAGTCTGGTCCGCTGCGCATGACAGTCGTGCGCATCTCGGACGACGCGGCCGCACTGGCGTGCGGCGCCGAGGCTGTGGCCGAGGCGTTCGCGGCGGCGGGCTGCACGGTGGAGCGAGTATCGAGCTGGGGGATGCACTGGCTCGAACCGTTGGTCGAAATCGGCGGGATCGGCTGGGGTCCGGCAACCCCGGAGCGGATCACTGAGATCATCGCGGGCGAAGCGGACGACCTGTGCATCGGCCCAATTGCTGCGCATCCCTTCATGGCCCGCCAGCAACGGCTGACCTTCGCCCGCGCCGGCCTGACCCGCCCGCTCAGTCTGGAAGATTACACCGCCACCGGTGGCTGGCGCGCCCTCACCCGCGCTCGCTCGCTTACGTCCGAACAGGTCATCGCCGAGGTCACCCAATCGGGCCTGCGCGGGCGCGGGGGCGCGGGTTTTCCGGCGGGGATCAAATGGCAGACCGTTGCCGGTGCGCCTGGCCCGCAAAAGTATGTCGTCTGCAACGCCGACGAAGGCGACAGCGGCACTTTTGCCGACCGGATGGTGATGGAAGGCGATCCGTTCCAACTAATCGAAGGCATGGCAATTGCGGCGCACGCCACCGGTGCCAGCCGCGGCTACATCTATGTGCGCAGCGAATACCCGCACGCGATCGCCAAACTCGAGGCTGCGATTGTGCTGGCGCAAGGCGTCATTGCGCCCTTCCGCATCGAAGTGCGGGTCGGCGCGGGCGCTTATGTTTGCGGTGAAGAGACGTCGATGCTCAACTCGATTGAGGGCAAGCGCGGCGAAGTTCGGGCCAAGCCGCCATTACCCGCGCTTGAAGGGCTGTTCGGCCAGCCGACGGTGGTCAACAACGTGCTGACTTTCTCGGCCATCCCGCACATCCTGATCGAAGGCGGCGCAATGCTGTATGACAGCCACGGGATCGCGCGCTCGAAGGGCACCATGCCGATCCAGCTGGCCGGCAATATCAAGCACGGCGGCTTGTACGAAACCGCCTTCGGTATCACCCTCAACGAGCTGATCTACGACATCGGCGGCGGCACCGCCTCGGGCCGCCCGGTCAAGGCGGTGCAGGTCGGCGGGCCGCTCGGGGCCTATATCCCCCCCGACCAGTTCGATCTGCCGTTCGACTATGAAGCCTTTGCTGCCGCCGATGCCCTGATCGGCCACGGCGGGATCGTGGTGTTCGATGACACTGCCGACATGCAGAAGATGGCGCGCTTCGCTTTCGATTTCTGCGCGGCGGAAAGCTGCGGCAAGTGCACGCCGTGCCGGATTGGCTCGGTTCGGGGCGGCGAACTGTTGGGCCGGATCGGCGACCCCGAAGCCCGCGAGGCGCTCGACGATCTGCTCGAGACGCTGCAATTTGGCTCGCTTTGCGCTCTCGGCGGGTTCACCCCTTACCCGGTGCGCAGCGCGATGCAGCATTGGCCGGAGGATTTTGGATGATTCTGGGTGTAGTTCTGGCAGGCGGGCAAGCCACGCGGTTCGGCAGCGACAAGGCGCTGGCCGAAGTGGGTGGCCACACCCTGCTGGCGCGCGCAGTCGATCTGCTTTCGGGGTGGTGTGAATATGTCGTGGTGGCGGGACGCGAGACGGCGCCTGCCCCGACCCTGCCCGATTGGCCGCGTGCCGGGATGGGGCCATTGGGCGGGATCGCGGCGGCGCTGCATCTGGCTGCAGATGAGGGTTACGAGGCGGTGCTCAGCATCGGGGTGGATGCGCCCGACTTGCCCGACGATCTCCTGAATCTGCTCACCCCTGCCCCGGCCTATCTCGCGGCGCAGCCCGTGGTCGGGCTGTGGCCGGTCAGCGCGCTCGGCGCGATTGAAGCAATCCTTGAGGGTACCGGTCGCCATTCGATGCGCGCTTTTGCTGAGGCCGTTGGGGCAAGGCCGGTGCAACTCTCTGCAAATCCTGCCAATATCAACACGGCGGCCGACCTGGCCGAAGCGGAGCAGCGCGATGGGCTATGAACGACAAGCCGATTTCGGCACGCCCGAAGTCCTGTCCGAAACCAGCGTCACGCTGACCATCGACGGCGCGGCGGTGACCGTGCCAAGCGGGACCAGCGTGATGCGCGCTGCCGCGCTTGCGGGGCGCAAAATTCCCAGTCTGTGCGCTTCCGATTGCCTGCAAGCCTTTGGTTCGTGCCGACTTTGCCTGGTCGAGATCGACGGACAACGTGGAGCTCCAGCAAGTTGCACAACCCCTGCAGCAGAAGGCATGAGCGTGCACACGGCGACCGAACGGGTGCAAAAGCTGCGACGCGGGGTGATGGAACTCTACCTCTCCGACCACCCGGCGGATTGCTCCGCTTGCGCCCAAGGCGACTGCGAAATTGCCGAGCAGGCCAAGCACGCCGGCATCGAGACTTCGCGCTACACAATTGGCTCAACCTCGCCCGAAGTCCCCCAAGACTGCTCCAACCCCTACTTCGATTTCGACCCGGCCAAATGCATCGTCTGCTCGCGCTGCGTCCGCGCGTGCGACGAGGTGCAGGGAACTTTCGCGCTGACCATCGAAGGGCGCGGGTTCAAATCGAAAGTCAGCGCGGGGCAGGCCGACGACAGTTTCCTCTCTAGCGAATGCGTTTCTTGCGGGGCCTGCGTCCAGGCTTGCCCGACCGGGGCCTTGCAGGAGAAAGCGGTGGCAGAGATCGGCATGCCGGACCGCGCGGTGGTCACCACTTGCGCCTATTGCGGGGTCGGCTGCACCTTCCGCGCCGAGCTTAAGGGCGACCAGGTGGTGCGCATGGTGCCATGGAAAGACGGCAAGGCCAACCACGGGCACTCCTGCGTCAAGGGCCGGTTTGCGTGGGGCTATGCCAATCACAAGGACCGCATAACCCAGCCAATGGTGCGCGAGAGCATCGACCAGCCGTGGCGCGAGGTCGGCTGGGACGAGGCCTTCGCCTTCACCGCCCAGCGCCTGCTGAGCATCAAGGCCAAACATGGCGCGGGTGCGCTCGGCGGGATCACCTCGAGCCGCTGCACCAACGAGGAGACCTTCCTCGTCCAGAAGCTGGTCCGCGCCGGGTTCGGCACCAACAATGTCGATACCTGCGCGCGGGTGTGCCATTCGCCGACCGGCTATGGGCTAAAAACCACGTTCGGGACCAGCGCGGGGACGCAGGATTTCGACTCGGTGATGCAGGCCGACGTGATCCTGGTGATTGGCGCCAACCCGACCGACGCGCATCCGGTGTTTGCGAGCCGGATGAAGCGGCGGCTCAAACAAGGCGCGCAGCTGATCGTGATCGACCCGCGCCGGATCGATCTGGTGCGGATGCCGCATGTCGAGGCGGCCTATCACCTGCCGCTGCAACCCGGCACCAATGTCGCGGTGCTGACCGCGATGGCGCACGTGATCGTCATCGAGGGTCTTGCCGACGAAGCGTTCATCCGCGAGCGCTGTGACTGGGACGAATATTCAGACTGGGCCGCTTATGTCAGCGATCCGCGCCACTCGCCCGAAGTGCTCGAACCGGTCACGCGCGTTCCCGCAGCAGACCTGCGCGCGGCCGCCCGGCTCTTCGCCAATGCCGGCAACGGCGCGATCTATTACGGGCTTGGGGTAACCGAGCACAGTCAGGGTAGCTCGACCGTGATGGCGATCGCCAACCTCGCGATGGCGACCGGCAACATCGGCCGCGCGGGCGTGGGAGTGAACCCCTTGCGCGGCCAGAACAACGTCCAGGGCGCCTGCGACATGGGCAGCTTCCCGCACGAGCTGTCGGGCTATCGGCACGTCTCCGACGACGCGGCGCGCGCCTTGTTCGAGGCCGACTGGGGGGTCGTGCTCGATCCCGAGCCGGGCTTGCGCATTCCCAACATGCTCGATGCGGCGCTCGATGGCAGCTTCCGCGCGCTCTACGTGCAGGGCGAGGATATCCTCCAGTCCGATCCCAACACGCACCACGTGGCCGCCGGGCTGAAGGCGATGGAGCTGGTAATCGTCCACGACCTGTTCCTCAACGAAACCGCCGATTACGCGCATGTGTTCCTGCCCGGATCGACCTTCCTCGAGAAGGACGGCACATTCACCAACGCCGAACGCCGGATCCAATTGGTCGCCAAGGTGATCGAGCCGGCCAATGGACTGGAAGACTGGCAGGTCACCCAAGGCCTCGCCCGCGCGATCGGGCTCGACTGGAACTACACCCACCCACGCGAGATCATGGCCGAGGTTGCCCGGCTGACCCCGAGCTTTGCCGGGGTCTCGTTCGAACGACTGGCAGAAGAAGGCTCGCTGCAGTGGCCCGTCACCGCCAATGCCCCGCACGGCACCCCAGTGATGCACATGGACGGCTTTGTGCGCGGCAAAGGCAAGTTTGTGGTCACTGATTACGTGCCGACCGACGAAAAGACCGGCCCGCGCTATCCGCTGCTGCTGACCACGGGCCGCATCCTCAGCCAATACAACGTCGGCGCGCAGACCCGCCGCACCGAGAACGTGGTGTGGCACGAGGAAGACCTGCTCGAAATGCACCCCGCCGATGCCGACCTGCGCGGGCTCAAGAGCGGCGACTGGACCCGGCTCGCCAGCCGCACCGGCGAAACGACGCTGCGCCTGACCGTGACCGACCGGGTCGCGCCCGGCGTGGTTTACACCACCTTCCACCACCCCGCGACGCAGGCCAATGTGGTCACCACCGAATACTCCGACTGGGCCACCAATTGCCCCGAATACAAGGTCACCGCGGTGCAGGTCCTGCCCAGCAACGGCCCGACCGAGTGGCAGGAAAGCTATGCTTCGTGGTCGCAGAAAAGCCGCCGGATCACGGTGGAACCGGTCGAGTGACGGTGCGGCCAAAGAGTCTCCCCCTCTGGGGGAGGTGGGCCGCCAAAGGCGGGCCGGAGGGGGGCCTGTCAAAATGCGCGCAGCAGCGCGCAGCCGCTTTCGCGGCTTTTGTACTACAGCCCCCCACCGTCAGCGCTACGCGCTGCCACCTCCCCCACGGAGGGAGTCTCTGATGGACCTCGCCCGGCTCCACCACATGGCCAACCAGATCGCCCGCAACTTCGCGGTGCAAGGCGATGAAGCCGCAATCGTCGCCACCCTGGACCACCTCAAACTGTTCTGGGACCCGCGCATGAAGGCGGCAATTCTGGCCGGCGACCGCAGCGGGCTTGAGCCGATTGCTCAGGCGGCGGTGGAGCGGGTAGCGGGAATCCAAAAGTAGCTCACGTGCGACGGAATTTCTATATTGTCCGAATGAGACGTTTCGTTGTGGCCCTCAATCCGGGCCCCAAAAATGCCGGATGCCTGTGGAGAAGGCTGGAACAAGTTATCCCGTCCTCTTGTCCGCAGCATCAGCTGGTACTTACTTGTTGTAAGACCGAAACCAACATGGCTGGGCGTTCGCTTGCTCGATCTCCGCCGCAGCTTTGCCGACCGTGCCGCCGCGCTCAGAAGTCGTGCCAGTGATTGGAATGGGCTGAATACCCGGCTGCAGACAACCGCACTCTATGTCCATCGTGATGACGGGCCGGTTTACAGCGCGACCCAGCGCATCAGTGATCTGATTACCGACGCGCTCTAAGGAAAGGCCAATTATTGCGCTAAATGGTAGGCGGGATATCGGTCTGCCAATCCCTGATGAGTGCCGCGCCAACCCGCATCTACAGCGTTCAATGCGAAGCGCGCGCCGCGCTTTAGGGGCCGCTGACCACCTCCGGCAGATCGGCCTGCTGCGCTGCGATTTTGCGCAAATTGGCTTCGTGGACCGCCTTGGTGATCGGAAATGCAAGCAGCGCGAGCAGTCCGCAAACCTGCAGCATCATGATGACGGCAGGCTCGGTCAGCGCGAGTGTGGTCAGCACACCTTGCGGCACTTCGCCCTGCTTCGCACCGCCGGGAAAGCTGACGAAGGTGAGGATCAGTCCTGCGCGGAAGGGACAGCGCGAGGAGGGTGTTTTCTTCGCGGCCAATATTTTCGTGCAGAAGTGCGTATCGGGGCTCGGCGTCCTCGCCACCGCCGCGCTGCTCAACTTCGCCGATTTTCCCACACACGCCATTCCAGGCACCGTTGCGCCAGAGACGCTGACGCGTCTCGGCAAAAGCTATGTCGCCGCGATCGTAGTTCTAAATCTTGCGTCGGTGGCGTGCGTATGGATGTTCCGCATCACCCGAGCTTCTGATGCAATGAACCTTGCGATTCTGGCTGAGCGCCGTGGCCGGCACATTACGCCCCCACGTGCGCAATAGAGCCGCCAACCGCTCTCAAAACGTCGGCTGCCCATTGGCGGGCATTTAAGGTCCCTGCCTTCGCGCGACGAGTACGCAATGTCGGGCACGATCCTGCGTCTGACCTTTAGCGCAACGGTTCAGTACGATATTCGACGGAACATCTGTCGCAGCCTGGGCAACGGCGGCGATCGCATCGGCGGCCTCGTGGCCGGTCATCCCTTCGCCCAATTGGTTGACGAGACCGTCATTGCCGGACGACTTGTCGATGATGGCAGGCTGCTGGAATCAAGGCAGGACAATTCAGAATTTAGAACGCTGCGCTGCAACGACCGAAATCAATCCCCCCATGTTAGCATTTACATCGATCAGGTGCAGGCCCCAATCGCGTGCAATTCTGCCGCCCTGGACAATGTCGCCGGGGATCACGTCGGTACGGGGGTCGGCAGGGTCCGGATGGACCGTCAGCGCCAGGTACTGGGCACCGTCGCGATCGGTGCATTGCGCGCTGACCAGCCCCGGCACCGCGACGAACGGCGTGGTGATTTGCTTACCGCGAGCCCAGATGGTCGGCGCTTGTTCTGACAGTGCGCTGGACTGCGCCGGGAAATAGGCATCGGCAGGCCCGGAGCCGCCGCCGATTGCCGCAGGGTTGACGCACGCCACCGTCATGCCCGGCGCCTGCGTTCGGCCGAACCGGCTGTTAGCCGGCGGCGGCACCTCGTCGCGGAACGTGACATAGCTGATCACGCAGCCGGTCTGGCCGTTGGCGGTGCACAGCGGGATTGATTTGAGATCGCCGCCGACCACTTTTCCAGCCGGAACGAGGAAATTGGTGCCGGGCAGAATAGCGCTGACCAGCTGTTTCTGCACCGGCTTGCCGTCGATTTCCTCAGCGAGCAGGCGCTTTAGCACGCCCGATCCCTGGCTGTGACCGATAAGGATTACACCCCGGCCGTGGTTATCGTGCGCAAGATATGACCGCCACGCATCCCGAACGTCGGCATAGGCAAGTTCGCGATCGATCCCCGCCATCGGCGCACCGATAAGCGCCGAGCGCAGCGCCGGAATCGTGACCTGTCTGTAAAGCGGCGCAAACAGCCGACATTGCGAGGCGAAGCGGTTGAGCTGCTGGTTTACCACGGCAGCCTCTTCGGGACCCGGTATCATGTCGCTGTTGGGCGAACGGTCGAGCGACACCGTCGGGTAAACGTAGAAACAGTCCACCTTGGGCCTAGTCGCTGCCTTCCAATTCCTGGTGCGGGTCGATCCGTCCGCGCGGACAATGGTCGCTCGCTGATCGGTCGTGCAGATCGCTTCGTGTCCGGGACGGCACAACCAGTTCGCGGGATTGTTGTAATCGTTGGCGGGCGCTGCGGCTTTGTCTTGTGCGAGGATCGGGGCGGCAATCAGGAGCCCAGCCGCAATAAGCGCAAACTTGATCGTCATGAATTTCGGTTCCTGGTCCAGATATTTCGATGATGATGGCTGCTATGCCGAGATCAATCAGGCGGCCGGCAATTGCAGCAATTCGATTTCATGGCTCTCGGGATCGCTGACGAATGAGACCGTCATGCCGCCGAAAATTGCTGGCGGACGAACCTCGTGCGCGCCCATTGCAACGAGGTCGGCGTGAGCCGCTTTGCAGTCGCGCACGATGAACCCGAGCGGTCCCCAGTTATTGCCGCCGCTGACCGCGCGCTGGTCGGTGTGATGGTACAAAACCAGCGTGAACGCGCCTTCTTTCTGCGCCAACATCACCTCGCTGAAGCCCTCGGCATCGATCCGGTCCTGAACCGCAAAGCCCAGACCTTCAACATAGAACCGCTCCATTGCCGCGAGATCGCGGACCACTATTTTGACGAAATTGAACCGTGCCATCGGCTTTACGCTCCTTCAAACTTTAACTGCTTTGTAACAGCGGACGACCGGGCGCAGGAGGTCTAAATCAGGTCTCCGCCAGCGGCCGAGGCAGTCGTGCCGTGCTTCTTGAAAGCCTTGATGACGTTGCGTCCGACTGTCCAGCGATGAACTTCGTCCGGGCCGTCCACCAGCCGCTGCGACCGGATGTGGGTGTACCACGAGGCAAGCGGCGTGTCCTGGCTGTAGCCCAGCGCGCCGTGCAGCTGGATCGCGGTATCCACCACCTTGTGCACCATATGCGCCAGGAAGACTTTGGCGATCGAGTTCTCCTGCCGCAGATCCATCCCCCGCTCGGCCTTATAGGCGATGTGGAGCAGCATCAGGCGGGCCATGTACAATTCGCTGGCGCAATCGGCGAGCATGAACTGGACCCCCTGCCGGTCGGATAGCATCTGCCCGAACGTCGAGCGCTCGGTGACCCGCGCGGTTGCCATATCGAGTGCGCGCTGCGCCATTGCGATGTTGTGCATGCCGTGGCGCAGGCGGCCATAGGCGAGACGGTGCTGGCCCATGTTGAAACCGTTGCCCTCGCCGCCCAGCAGATTTTCAACCGGAACCCGAAGCTCGCTGATCTCGATCTCGCTGTGCCCGCCGCCCATCACCTTTGACAACGGTCCCTCGATCGCCATCGTCGCAATGTCGCGTTTGATGATGTAGCCGGGATCGGGCAGCTCGACGATGAAGGTCGAATAGCGCTGGTGGCGCGGGGCCTCGGGATCGGTCATCGCCATTACCAAGGCCATGTCCGCCGCAGATGCCGCCGACGTAAACCACTTCTCGCCGTTCAGCACATAATGGGAGTTGCCATCCTTGACCGCGCGCGTCTGCATGCCCGTAGCGTCTGCGCCGGCTGCCTTTTCGGTCATCGAGTAGCAGACGCGCTTTTCGCCGTTGAGGAGAGGCTTGAGGAACTTCTCCTTCTGGTAATCGGTGCCGTGCGCAAGCAGCGTCAGCATCGTCGCGTCATCGGGTCCCTGGCTGTTCATCGACAGCGCGCCCAGGTGGCTCGCGCCAAGCTCCATCTGCACCAGCGCGTTGGCCAGCGGGCCGAGCCCCATTCCGCCATGTTCGGTCGGGATGAACGGCAGCCACAGACCTTGCGCGCGGGCTTTGGTACGAAGTGCCGCGAGCAGTTCCTTGAAGTCTCGGCCCTGCTCGAGCTCTTTTTCAGCGGGAATGCATTCATCATGCACCCACTGACGAACCTTCTCGCGGATGGCTTGTGCTTCGGCAGGAATCTGGAAATCGATGGCCATCTGGAACTCCTGTTAAGGGTGCAGCGCCTTCAAGCGCAGCCAATCTCGACCGATAGCACTCTGTTCAATTGGCAACTAGCCCCACAGCACGACTACAAGAAGGGACTCGCTCCTCCTGAGCGTTAGACCGAGCGCAAGCGTCGCAGCGCTTTTTGTCGCAGCCCAGCGGTGAGAACGCCATGACAGCCCTGGTGCCGCTGAACCCAAAGTAGATTCCATCGATGATATGATCCCGCGAGAGAGGGCTGGTGCGGTGAGGCAAAACATAAAGACCTAATCGTCGCCTCCGGTTTGCCGGTCAGAACAGCGCTGACGCAGGCGCGGGGGACGCATGTGAGGTGTGCCGCAGCTGGAGATACCCGCATCCACCGCGAATGGGGCTTATACGAGGTCGGGATTGCTGGGCCTGATGGCCTTCTTGTGCGGATCGGTTGGCCATCAAAATTGGTTCGATAGCAACCGACTTATGTCCGCTTTGGTCGATTTGATAGGTCAAACGGACGGACCGCTTTCCACCCCATTCTTGACGTCGTGGCGGGGCGGTGAAAGACCCAGTTTCGGACATCGGCTTACCTAAATTTCAGCATTTAACCAGTTTCGACGATCCCGCCGGTTGCTTCAATGGAACTC
>JARXKR010000164.1 GCA_030271565.1 Pseudomonadota bacterium | reverse complement strand
CGCTTTGAGCGTGCGCGCGGCGGCGGCGCGCGGCCGATCTCCGAACTGATGCCCGAAGTCGGCCGCACTGCGTTCCGCAAATTCGGCTTCGTCCAGTCGAGCGTGGTCACCCGCTGGCCCGAGATCGTCGGTGAGCGCCACGCCCGGGTGTGCATGCCCGAGGCGATCCGTTTTCCCCCAGGCGAGAAGAGCGACGGCATCCTGCAACTACTGGTGGTCCCCGCGCACGCGCCGATGATCAGCCATGTCATCCCCGAGATCATCGAGCGGGTGAACCGGTTCTTCGGCTACAACGCGGTCTCCCGGGTCAAGTTGCGGCAAGGTGCGGTTCAGCCTCCCGCTGCCAAGGAACGCCCGACAGCGCCGCCATCGCTCCGCCCGATCCCGTTCGAACTGGGGGACAGCCTGCGCGATATCGGCGACCCGGAACTGCGCACGGTGCTCGAATCGCTGGCGCGCAGCCTTGGGACTGCGGCGGAGGACGAGAAGCAGTGAAGCGCGTCGCCCGGACTGCCATACTGCTCGCAGCCGCATCATTGCTCACGGCCACCGCGCCCAAGACCGTCGGCTGGAACCACACCGTTGCGCTCACCCCCGATGGCCATCTGATCGGCAATCCCGATGCCAAGGTGAGGTTGGTCGAATACGTCAGCTACACCTGCGCCGACTGCGCCACCTTCTTAATCCAGTCCGACGGTGCTTTGCAGATCGGCTATGTTTCATCGGGCAAGCTGTCGATCGAGGTGCGGCATCTGGTACAAGGACCGGTCGATCTGGCTGCAGCGATGCTCGCCGATTGCGGTACGCCGGACAAGTTCGCGCTCAACCATGCCGCCCTGATGCGCAGCCAGAACCGCTGGCGCGAGACGTTCGCGCGGGCCGGGAATGCACAAAAGCAACGCTGGATCAGCGGTTCGCTGCTTTCCCGCGGCCACGCGATTGCGGACGACATGGGATTTTACGCTGTCATGGAGAGCCGCGGCTATGACCGCTCTGCAACCGATGCATGTCTCGGCGACCAACGGCTCGCAAACCGGATTGGCGAACAAAGCAAAGCCGGTTATGCGAGCGGCGTCAAAACACCTCCGAGTTTCACCATCAACGGCACCCTGCTCGACAAAGCCCATAGCTGGGCCGAGCTGCGCCCCCAGATCGATGCGAGCCTGAAATGATCAAGAAGACGATTGCTGGAGTCCTCACCGCCGGATTGCTGATTTCGGGCGCGCCAGCCACGGCCAAGCCTGCGCCGCGCCACAAGACCGCTGTCGCCGGACCGCGCTGGGACCGGACCATCACGATGACCGCCGACGGATTTCCGGTGATGGGCAACCCCGATGCCCCGGTGAAGGTGGTTGAGTTCATCTCCTATACCTGCAGCCACTGCGCCGAATTCTCCAAGGAATCGAAGATCCCGCTCGATGCCGGGCTGGTCCGCAAGGGCAAGGTCTCGGTCGAACTGCGACCGTTCATCCGCATTTCGCTCGACGAAGTCCCGGCATTGCTCGCGCTGTGCGGCCGCAATGACCAGTACTTCGGCAATACCGCAGCGCTGCTTGCAGCACAGGGCACCTGGTTCAAGGCGCCGGCCGATCCGGGCTATCAGGCGCGCTGGCAAGCGCTTGAAAGCAAGCCCGCAGAGCAGCGAATGGCGGTCGCCAAGGACATGGGCCTGTACAAATTGATGCTCGGGCGCGGTTATACCGCCGCTGCGCTCGACACTTGCCTGAGTGACCAAACCAAACTCGACTGGCTTACCAAGCAGACCGAATATGCCGGGAACACGGTCGGCGTAGTCGGCACACCAAGCTTCCTGATCAACGGTGTGTTGCAGGACGTGTACGGCTGGCCCGAACTTGCTCCGCGGATCAATGCCGCGCTGGCAACAGCATCGACGGCCCGGCCAATCATCGCCCGATCGAGGTAATTCACTTGTGGAGAAGCGCGGTTTCTAGCCGTTTCCGCCTTCTGCCGCCGGCCAATCCAGCGTACATTTCCCGACTCGAACCGCCAAGGAACCCATAGCGCCATGATCGCACTCCGCTCGCGCCACCTGCTGCTCGCCTTTGCTGCCGCCCCGCTCGCCCTGGGGCTTGCCGCCTGCAAGAAGGACACCGCCGAAAGCGCAGCGCCCGCCGGCAGTGCACTCGCCAAGATCGCTGCCCCCGCCGGGCAAAAGTGGGAAGACGTGATCACCGCGACCGCGACCGGGGGAATGCTGATGGGCAACCCGCAGGCCAAGATCAAGCTGGTCGAATACGGTTCGCTGTCATGCCCGCACTGCGCGCGGTTCGCTCAGGAAGCGATGGAGCCGCTTAAGACCGAATTCGTCGCCTCGGGCCGGGTCAGCTACGAATACCGCAGCTTTGCGATCCACCCGCAGGACATTCCGCTGACCGTGCTGGTGCGCTGCGCGCCAAAGGAGAGCTTCTTCCCGTTGGTTGAGCAGATTTACGGCAATTTCGACGCCATGCAAAAGCCGCTGGAGGACCCGGCGGTTCAGAAAGCCGCTGAGGCTGCCGGCAGCTTGCCCCCCGCACAGCACTATCCGGCGCTGGCCGACGCGCTCAAATACACCGATTTCTTTGCCGCGCGCGGGGTGTCGGTCGATCAAGCCCATGCTTGCCTGGCCAACATTCAGACAGCTACCCAAGTGGCGAATAACGCCAAGACCTATGGCGAAGCCGGGGTCAACCAGACCCCGACCCTGGTGCTTAACGGCTTCCAGTTACCGGCCGATCAGTCTGAATGGCCCAAAGTCGCCGAGGCGCTGCGCGCCGCCGGCTCGCGCTAAGCGGGCCCATGGCGGGGGCTGGCGGCACGAAGCATGAGAATCAAGCGGCTCAAGCTCAGCGGGTTCAAAAGCTTCGTCGAGCCGGCTGAACTGCGGATCGAACCCGGGCTGACCGGGGTGGTCGGGCCCAATGGCTGCGGCAAATCGAACCTGCTCGAAGCGATCCGCTGGGTGATGGGTGAAAATTCGCCCAAATCGATGCGCAGCGGCGGGATGGAAGACGTGATTTTCGCCGGGACCGCGCAGCGCCCGCCGCGCGATTTCGCCGAAGTGGTGCTCCATGCCGACACCACCTCGCCCGGCGGTGCGGACAATGACAGCGCGATGGAAGTCGTGCGCCGGATCGAGCGCGGCGCGGGCAGCGCCTACCGCGTCAATGGCCGCGATGTGCGCGCCAAGGACGTCGCGCTGGTCTTTGCCGATGCCGCCACCGGCGCGCACTCCCCCGCCTTGGTCAGCCAGGGCAGGATCGCTGCGGTGATCGCGGCCAAGCCGGCCGAGCGGCGGATGATGCTCGAAGAGGCCGCCGGGATCGCCGGGTTGCACGTGCGCCGCAAAGACGCCGAGCAGAAACTGCGCGCAACCGAGACCAACCTGGCGCGGCTCGAGGACCTGATGGGCCAGCTCGACCAGCAGATCGGCGCGCTGCGCCGCCAAGCTCGCGCCGCCGAGCGCTACAAGGCACTGTCGGACAAGATCAAACTGGCCGAAGCGCGGCTGGTTTTTGCGCGGTGGCGCGATGCCGCGGCGGCGGCCGAAGCCGCGCGCACCGAGGCGCAAGGGGCCGATGCCCGCGTTGCCGAAGCGCAAATTGCAGCGAAGTTCGCGCAGGACGCACAGCATGCCGCCGCTGCCGCCTTGGCCGGGGCCCGCGACGAATTGGCCGACCGGCGCGACGACGCTTCGGCGCATGGCCACCGCATGGCGACGCTGACCAGCCAGCTTGAAGCCGCAGAACAGCGGCTGGCCGATCTCGAGCGCCAACACCAGCGGCTTGAGGAAGACCGCGGCGATGCCGACCGGCTGACCCGCGATGCTGCCGACGCACTGGCCAAGCTGGAGCGCGACCTCGCCGCCGGGCAAGCCGCGCTGCGCGACGACGAAGCGCGCCGCCCGCTGATCGCCGCTGCGCTCGACGATGCCGATCGTGCTTTGCGCACCGCCGAACTCGCGCTGGCCCAGGCAACCGCCGATCAGGCCGGGGTCGAAGCCGAATGGCGCGTGGCCGAGGCCGAACTGGCTGCTGCCAAGCAGCGGCTCGAGCGGCTCGATGGCGAACTCCGCCGCCAAGCCGAACTGGCCGACAGTCTGGACCGCGAGGGCGATCCGCTTGCTGCGCTCGCCTCGGCTGAAGCGGCAGCGACGGCAGCGCGAACCGAGCTTGAAACCACGCAAGCCGCACTTGCCGGGCAGCAGGAACGCAAGGCGCAGCTTCAGCTTGAGCGCGATGCCGCTGGCGCGGTGTTGGCCCAGAGCAAGGCCGACCTCGCCGGGATTGAGCGCGAGCACCAAGCCTTGACCCGCGACCGCGAGGCGCGCGCGAAACAGGCAGCGGGCAAGCATGGTCTGCCGCAAGCGCTCGACCAGTTGCGCGCCAAGCCGGGCTACGAACGCGCGCTGGCCGCTGTGCTCGGGCGTGATTCCAAGGCCTTGCTCGGCGCGGCTCCAGTGGGTGAGGATGGGCGGTACTGGACCGGAGCCGCGACACCGGCATCGGTGCCAGACAGCCTTGCCGAGCAGGTCAGCGCCTGTCCGCCGCAACTGGTAGCGCGACTGGCCTTGGTCCATGTGGCACCGAGCGACGATGGCCGCGCGTTAGCTCCGGGCGAATGGCTGGTGACGACCGCTGGACATTTGCGCCGCTGGGACGGGTTCGTCGCACGCGGCGAGGGCGGGGCCGAAGCGGCCCGGCTTGAAGCCGAGAACCGCTTCGCCGCACTGGACGCGCAGCTTCCGGCGCTGCGCAATTCGGCGCAGGACGCCGAGGCGCGGGCAGCGCAAGTGCAGAGCGAACTGTCGGCACTCCAGACCGCGCTGGTCGCGGCCGAACGTGCCGTATCTGCCGCAGCCGAGGCCGAACGCGGGGCCTTGCGCGCTTGCGACCAAGCCGAGGCGGCCAAGGCGCGGCTCGAACTGCGCCGAACCGAACTGGCCCGCGCCGCTAGCGACCTTGCCGAGCAGCGCAAGCTGGCCGAGGCCGAACTTGGCACTGCGGCAGGGCGGCGTGACGCGCTGCCCGATCCCGCCAATGGCCGCGCCCAGCTTGCCGCTGCGCAGGCGCGGCACGATGCGGCACGGCAAGGTCTACAGGCCTCAA
>JARXKR010000163.1:3181-5129 GCA_030271565.1 Pseudomonadota bacterium | reverse complement strand
TTTGCCCCGATCTTCCGCCTGCTCGGCGCGCCCGACTGGTCCGAAGCGATGCGCGCCGGCGGGTTTTTCGGGACCAAACTGGTGCTGAACGAATTCGTCGCCTTCATCGATCTGGGCGCGGCCAAGGACTTGTCGCAGACCACCCAGGGGATCGTCACTTTTGCGCTGTGCGGGTTTGCCAACTTCAGCTCGATCGCGATCCAGATGGCGGTGACCGGCGGGCTTGCCCCCAACCAGCGCCCGGTGATCGCCCGGCTCGGGCTCAAGGCGCTTGCCGCCGGGAGCCTGTCGAACCTGATGAGCGCGGCTTTGGCTGGGCTGTTCCTGAGCCTTTAGATCGGTGGTCCGGGCAGCGGAGTGACAATCGCCCGGGCGATCGGCAACCAGCCCGGCGCATGGTAAATCCACGAAACGACAAGTTCGCTAGCCAGTAGCGCGGGTACGCCCGTCCGCAGCACCGGATGCAATTGGCCCCGCGTGACCCGGTCAAAAATCACTGCCGCCAGCAAAAACAGGTTGGTTCCGGTGAAGGTGTTGATGATCATTCCCCAGAATCCGTCTCCGACCAGTTCGTACAGCGCGCCGCCCCACAGGCGGGCATAGGCTGCTCCGACTATCGCGCTTGTTGCGAGATAAATCAGGCGTTTGTGGCTCGCTGGATCCCCGCGCCTGAAGACTGCAAGGCCGGCCAGCGTCCCAAAGGCGATCACATAGAATATCGGCAGAATGAAAAATGCCTGCGAATCCGGCAGGTGCGTGAGGTGGAAGCGCTGGCTGTAAACTTCGGCGAAGAAGCCGGTCAGGACCATCACCGGAATCAGCGCTGCTCCGGCCATGCCCATCCGCCGGTGAAGCGCAGTGCGGCCGGTCCGGATCAGCAGCATCTGAACGGTCAGCAGCACCAGCCACGCCATGAAGCTGGCGGCATGCAAATGCAGGATCAGCGGCGCGACATAATCGGCACGCCCTGCGAAGCGGCCGGCCAGCGCAGGCACAAAGCCGCCGAGCACACCGGCCCAGGCGAACACGACAAACCCCAGAAAGAAAGCCCGGTCCCAGCGATGGTAAGCGGCAAAACGTGGCGCGTGGTTTGACATGGATAAGCATCCCCCCAGATCGCGACCGTCCCCAGACTAACCCAACTGCACCGCTCTGCCAAGCTGGCGCTAAGTGTCCGAAATGGCTCAAAACTTCGTAATTATACCAATAGAAACCGGGAGCCCGCGCCGGGCATTGTCCGGGCATGTCGTTTGCCCTGCTCACGCTCGCCGCCTCCTTCGCGCTCTGCGCCGAGGGGCCCCGCACCACCTGCGTCGTCGACGGCGACACCTTCTGGCTCAATGGTCAGAAAGTGCGCATCGCCGACATCAACGCGCCGGAAACGCACCAAGCGGGTTGCGCCGCCGAACAGGCGCTGGGCGACCGCGCAACGGCGCGACTGATCACGCTGCTCAACGCAGGACCGTTCGAGCTTGCCACCGAAGGGCGCGCCACCGACCGCTATGGCCGCTCGCTCCGGGTGGTGCGGCGCGGCGGGCACTCGCTCGGCGGGCAACTGGTCAACGAGGGCCTGGCCGAGCCGTGGCGGGGCAAGCGCAGCGACTGGTGCGTGCTGCTTGCGGGAAGCCAGGCCAGCCGGTAGCAAAGGCCCGACAATACCGAACGGGAGATGGAAATGCTGCTAATCCAAGGCTGGCTCAAGCTGGCGACCGGCGAATTCGACAAGGTCGCTGACCAGGCCCGCGCGATGGTCGCGGCAACCAATGCCGAAGACGGCTGCATCCACTATTCGTTCTCGCGCGATGTCGGCGATCCGGACCTGATCCATATCGCCGAGCGTTGGCGCGACGCCGAAGCCCTGGGTGCGCACGGCAAGAGCGCGCACATGGGCGAGTTCAACCAGGCGATGGGCAGCGTGAAGCGCGAAGGCGCCGACCTGTGGCTCTAC
>JARXKR010000163.1:0-3081 GCA_030271565.1 Pseudomonadota bacterium | reverse complement strand
TCTAGATCCCCGCATACCACTGGTAGCCGCGCGAATCTTCCCAGCGGCCGCCATTGCCGCCGTAGAGCCCGGCCAGGGTATCGCGAAGTTCGATCCGCATGATGTATTTGGCCTGCTTGTAGCCGAGCTGCCGCTCGACCCTGAGGCGCAGCGGGGCGCCGTGGGGTTCGCCCAGCGGCTGGCCGTTCATCGCCCAGGCGAGGATGGTCTGCGGGTGGAATGCGTCGGTCAGGTCGATCGATTCGTAGTAGGGCGCGCCGCCGAGCAGATCGGCGCAGTGAAACACCGCGTATTTGGCTGTGGGCAACAACCCGGCTGTGGCGAGCACCGCTCCGAGCTGCGGCCCTTGCCACCTGGCGATCGCGCTCCACCCCTCGACACAGTCGTGCCGGGTGATCTGAACCCGCTGCGGCAGCGCCTTGAGCGCGGACAGGGGCAGCATCAGCGGTTGCTTGACCAGTCCGTCGACCCGCAGCGCCCAGTCGGCAAAGTCCCGTGCGAGCTGCGCCCGATAGGCGGGGTCGGCTACGCTGGTGCTGCCGTTGGGCTTGAACGCGGGGGAGATGTCCGCCTCGCTGAATTCTTTCGCTAAGGCATTGCCCATCAGCAGCCGCTGGGTCCGCTGGTTAAGCCCGGTCGCGCCGTTAAGCGCGCCGCGGAAGGTCTCGGAATCGTTAAGCCGGTCGCACCCGCTCAACAGCAGTCCGCCTGCGCCCGCTGCGCCGATCCCGATCAACTTGCGCCGTGACAGAATCATGCTGCGTCCTCCCGCATTGGCTCGGGCTCGCGCGGCAGGCGGTACCAGCCGGTCAGCATCGAACGGACCTCGTTGATCGGCCCCGCGAGCACCACCATCGCGATGTGGACGAAAAAGAACGCGACCAGTCCGAACGCGCAAAGGAAATGCAACGAGCGCGCCGACTGCCGCCCGCCGAACAGATCGACCAGCAACGGCAGCGCAGCGTTCATGCCGGGCGACATGGTCAGCCCGGTCAGGATCACCCCGGGCAGCAGAACGAACAGCACCCCGCCATAGGCCAGCTTCTGGAGAATGTTGTATCGGAGCGCCGCAAGCCCAGTCGGGAAACGCAACCGCGCGTGGTCCTTGATATCGTGCCACACGTGCGACGGCGCCAGCTCGGGCAGCTTTGGCGCGAGGTCACGCTTGATATGGCCCGAGATCAGCGACCACAGCAGGTAAGCGCCAATCGCCAGCCCGAGGATCCAGGCGAAGGCGAAGTGCCACAGCCGTGCATCGGCCAGGCTGTAGTGCGAGGGGATGGTGATCCACGGCGGGAACGGCACCCCGTCGTTGACGCCGCTCAAGTCGAGCCACGCGGGATCGGGACGGCCAGGGGCGTTCGATCCGTATTGGCCCCAGTAGAGCCGCGGATGGGCGTTGAAGATCATCAGCCCGCTCATCAGCATGACCGTGACCGCGACCAGATTGGTCCAGTGCCACAGCCGGGTGACCAGACTGTGCCGCCGGACAAGGTCGCCGCCCTTGGGCTCGGCCGGGGGCGTTTCTGTTTCGCTTTCGCTCATGCTCGCACCCCTCGACCCCGCCGGTCTATCCCTGCGGCAGGTTCGCGGCAAGCGGCGCACCGGTTACAGGGTGCGGTCAAGAAAGCGGAACGCCCACCCGGCCCGAGCGTTGGTCAGACAACCTCTATTGCAAGGATGCTTGATGAAGCGCTCTCTCCTGATCGCTAGCGCAGCCGCGCTGGCGCTGACAGCATGCTCAAAAGGGCAAGACCCGACTGCGGTCAAGACCGACCCGGCCCTGGCCGGTGCAGCGGTTACGCCCGCATCAGAAAGCGCGGCTCCTGAAGTCGCCCCTTCCAGCGCAGGCAGGGCGGACCAGGCCGACAAGTCGATTCCCTCCGCACTGCGCGGGCGCTGGGGACTGGTCGTGGCGGACTGCACTTCGCACCGGGGCGACGCCAAGGGTCTGATCACGATCGATGCAGAGACGATCAAGTTCTACGAATCGATCGCCAAGCTCGCGAAGGTCGGTCAGCGCAGCGACACAGCTTTGCGCGCGACCTATGCGTTCAGCGGCGAGGGTATGGAATGGAAGCGCGACATGACGCTCGCGCTGCAGCCCGGCGGCAAAGTGCTGATCAAGCAGGAGTTCGGCGAAGACGCCCCGCCTGGACCGTACAAATACGCGCGTTGCGGGTAGCCGGGCGGAATTGCGCACCAGTGCAAGTGAGGCTAAGCGCGGCGCTGATACGCACTTCCACAGCCGACAGGGGCCGTAGTGACCGACCAGTTTTCACTCACCGACGACCAGATCGCCATCCAGGATATGGCGCGCAAGTTTACTGCTGACCGCATCACGCCGTTTGCGGCGCAGTGGGACGAGGACTGCCACTACCCGGTCGAGGTGTGGAAGGCGGCGGGCGAGCTGGGCTTCGGCGCGATCTATGTCTCGGAAGAAAACGGCGGGATCGGGCTAGGGCGATTGGAAGCCGCGCTGATCATGGAGGCGATGGCTTACGGCTGCCCCGCGACCAGCGCCTACATCTCGATCCACAACATGGCGAGCTGGATGATCGACCGGTTCGGCGGGGATGAAATCAAGGCACGGTTTTTGCCAAAGCTGGTCTCGATGGAGAACATCGCGAGCTACTGCCTGACCGAACCCGGCTCAGGCTCGGACGCGGCGGCACTCAAGACTTCGGCTCGGCTCGATGGCGATCACTACGTCCTCAACGGCACCAAGCAGTTCATTAGCGGAGCGGGCTACAACGACATCTACGTCTGCATGGTCCGCACCAGCGATGAGAAATCAAAGGGCATCTCGTGCCTGGTGGTCGAGAAGGACACCCCCGGCCTGTCGTTCGGCGCGCCCGAAAAGAAGCTCGGCTGGAACGCCAGCCCGACCGCGCAAGTGGTGTTCGAGGACTGCCGGGTGCCGGTTGCCAACCGGGTCGGCGAGGAAGGCGACGGGTTCGGTTTCGCGATGGCCGGGCTCGACGGAGGACGGCTCAACATCGGGGCCTGCTCGCTCGGCGGGGCGCAGCGCTGCCTTGACGAAGCGATCAAGTACACCAAGGAACGCCAGCAATTCGGCCA
>JARXKR010000162.1 GCA_030271565.1 Pseudomonadota bacterium | reverse complement strand
CTTAGAGAATTTCGCGCACCACGTCTTGCGGGCGGCACAGCCGCACACCCTTGTCGGTTTCGACCAACGGACGTTCGATCAGGATCGGATCGGCGTGCATCGCGGCCAGCACAGTCGCGTCATTGGCACCGGGCAAACCGCGCTCTTCAGCTTCGGTCCCGTGCAGCCGCAAGCCTTGCTGCGGCGTCAGCCCGGCATCGCGGTAAAGCTGCGCCAGCTTGGCCGCGCTCGGCGGGTGGCTGCGGTACTCGATCACGGTCACTTCGACCCCGGGCGTTTCCTCAAGGATCGCGAGCGTCTTGCGCGAAGTGCCGCACCCCGGATTGTGCCAGATCGTCGCCTTCATTGCTGTTTCCTCGTCTCGTTGCGCTCTCGCTGCGGCGACTAGCGAAAAAATGCGCCAAGCTCAATTCACCGCTTGTAAGTGCGAACGCTTCGCATTAGCGGCTATTTGGTATTGCGAATTATTATCAAAAAGGATTTCAGATGCCAACCGTGCTGCGCCGCTCCTCGTCCATACTCGCTGTGGCGCTTGTCGCCGTGCCGGGCGCGGCCCGCGCGGATAACTTTGACAATGGCGGCGCGGCACCGATCGTGGTCACCGGTGAGCGGGTGCAGGAACCCGAAGTGTCGGGCACCAAGACCGGCACGCCCCTGATCGACACGCCGCAAAGCGTGGTCACGCTGGGACGCGAGCGGCTCAACGATCAGGGGGTCGAGCAATTGGGCGATGCGCTGCGCTATGTCCCCGGTGTCACGCTGAGCCTGGGCGAAGGCAACCGCGACCAGGTGGTGCTGCGCGGCCAGCCGACCACCGCCGACTTCTATCTCGACGGGCTGCGTGACGATGCGCAGTACTACCGGCCGCTTTACAACACCGAGCGGGTCGAAGTGCTCAAGGGTTCAAATGCGCTGCTGTTCGGCCGCGGCGGCGGCGGCGGGATTATCAACCGCGTGTCGAAGAGCCCCGATCTTGCCGGCACCAAGGGCGTATTTTCGGCCGGGGGGGACACCTTCGGCGCATGGTCCGCAGCGGGCGATGTCAATCTGGCGCTGTCGGGCAGCGCGGCGTTACGGCTCAATGCGACTTACGAGAAGCTCGGTAACCAGCGCGATTTTTTCGGCGGCCATTTCGTCGGCGCAGCACCGACGCTGTTGCTCGAACCCGATGCGCGCACCCGGCTGACCTTCGCGTATGAATACATTCACGACGAGCGACTGGCCGATCGCGGGGTGCCCTCGTTCGGCGGCAAGCCCATCACCGGTTACGATCACACCTTGTTCGGCAGCCCGGCGCTCAATCGCAGCGAAGTCGACGCGCATGTCGGGCGGGTGCGGCTCCAGCGCGAACTCGCCGACGGGTTCTCGCTCGACGTCTCGGGGCAATTTGCCCACTACGACAAGTTCTACCAGAACGTGGTGCCTGGCGTCGCCACCGCGACCACGGTTTCGCTCAGCGGCTACAACAATGCGCAGGCGCGCGACAACTGGATCGGACAGGCCAATCTGGTGTGGAAGGGCCGCACCGGCCCGATCGGCCACACCCTGCTCGCCGGGGTCGAAATCGGCGACCAGTCGACCGATTCCGAGCGTCACAATGCGCTGTTCGCCAAGTCTGGCGGCGGCACTGCCACTGCTGCGGTGGTGGCGCTGGCACCGGTGCTGACCTTGCCGGTGATCACCTTCAACGGCACTGCCACCGCGAGCAAAACCCGCGTCACCAGCAAGTCCGCCTATCTCCAGGATCAGATCGAGCTGGCACCGTGGCTGCAGATAATCGGCGGTCTGCGCTACGACCGTTTCGAGATCGCCGCGACCAACCTGATCAACAGCGCGGTCACCGGACGCAGCGACGGCAAATGGTCGCCGCGGCTTGGCCTCGTGCTCAAGCCGCAGCCCAACATTTCGCTCTATGCCAGTTACGCCAAAAGCTTCCTGCCGCAGTCGGGTGACCAATTCACCACTCTCGACCCGACCTTCCAGTCGCTCGAGCCTGAGGCATTTCGCAACCTTGAGCTCGGCGTGAAGTGGGATGTGGCCAGCGATCTGAGTCTGACCGCCGCCGCATTCCAGCTCGACCGCAGCAACACCCGCGTCGCCAATCCCACCAATCCCGGATTCTGGCTGGTGACCGGGAGCAGCCGCTCGCGCGGGATCGAAATGGCGCTGACCGGGAAGATCACGCCGCAATGGCAGGCGAGCCTGGGCTATACCTATCAGGAAGGCGAAATCCGCTCGTCCACTTCCGCTGCGCCCGCCGGTCGGCCGCTCGGCTTGCTGCCGCATCACCAGCTTTCGGCCTGGACCCGCTATGACCTGAGCAAGCGGTTCGGGCTGGGGCTGGGGCTGGTCCACCAGTCGAGCCAGTTCGCGACGATCAGCAACGCGGTTACCCTGCCCGCCTTCACCCGGATCGACGCTGCGGCTTTTGTCAATGTCAGCAACAATTTCGCATTGCAGCTCAATGTCGAGAACCTGACCGACACCCGCTATTACGCCAGCGCCAGTTCGGACAACAACATCCTCCCGGGCAAGCCGCTGACCGCGCGGGTGACGGCGCGGGTGAAGTTCTAGGC
Source organism: Pseudomonadota bacterium (assembly GCA_030271565.1). Lineage (GTDB taxonomy): Bacteria > Pseudomonadota > Alphaproteobacteria > Sphingomonadales > Sphingomonadaceae > Novosphingobium. The sequence goes on along the minus strand of JARXKR010000162.1, from coordinate 2,596 downwards.
GGGTTTGAGCGCTGGCACGGTGCGCGCGGCATCGGCCGGTGAAATCCCCGGGACCGGCGCGGCGCTGATCGTCTCGAGCCGCCGCATCACCCGGCCGGCGCGCTGGACCGCGTGGACCAGCCGCGGATAGACTCCGCAGCGGCACAGGTTGGGGACGGCTGCAGCAATGTCCTCGGCGCTGGGATCGGCATTTTTGGCGAGCAGCGCCGCCGCAGCGATCACGATGCCGGGGGTGCAGAACCCGCACTGGATCGCCTGTTCGGCCACCAGCGCCTGCTGCACCGGGTGGGTGCGATCGGGCGACAGGCCCTCGATCGTGGTAACGCTGCGGCCTTCGGCTTCGGCCAGGCTGATCAGGCAAGACCGCAAGGCCTCGCCATCGACCAGCACCATGCAGGCCCCGCAATCACCGGTTCCGCAGCCGTACTTGGTTCCGGTCAGGTTGGCGGCATCGCGCAGCCCCCACAGCAACGGGGTCTGCGGGTCCATCCGCAGCTCGACCGCGCGGCCATTGATAGTCAGGCGTGGCATTGCAGCAAAATCAGTCGCGCCAGCTGCGGTCGATCTTGTCGATGCGGCGGGTCCAGGCGTCGAAATCGGCCTGCCCGGGCTGCATGCCCGGAACCCCGCCTTCGTGCAGATCGCGCTGATGGACCGCCACGACTTCGTCCGACACCGACAGCGGCTGGCCCATCGACAGCGTGGCGAGCTGGATCTCGCAGGCGCGCTGCAGCGACCAGTTGGTCACGAACATTTCCGGCAGCGAGCGCGCGAGCACCACAGGCCCATGGTTCTTGAGCATCAGAATGCGCCCTTCGCCAAGGTTCTTGAGCAGCCGCGCACCTTCTTCCTCGCGCACCGTGATCCCTTCGAAATCGTGGTAGGCGAGCCGCCCGGCGAAGTTGCAGGCATAGAAGTTGACCGGCTGGAGCCCGCCTTCAAGGCTGCACACCGCCATCGCCGCGGTGGTGTGGGTGTGGCAGACTGCATGGGCCCAGGGCACATGACGGTGGAACAGGCCGTGCTGGACGAACCCGGCCTTGTTGACCGGATAGGGGTTACCATCGAGCTTGTTACCGGCGATGTCGATCTTGACCAGGTTGGAGGCGCAGACCTCGGAATAGAGCAGCCCGAACGGGTTGATCAGGAACGCCCCTTCCTCGCCTGGAACCTTGACCGAGATGTGATTGTAGATCGATTCCGACCAGCCGAGGTGATCGAAGATGCGGTAGCACGCGGCCAGTTCCAGCCGGGCCTGCCATTCCGCTTCGGTGCAATCATAATTGCGCCCCCTGTGATCGGAAATGGGCGCGTTGAGCTGGGTGGCCATGGGTCTCTCTCCGGTTGTCTTGTTGCACCAGTCTTAAGCCAATCGCAGCGGCATGGAAATCTGCAATTGGGTACCAGCTGATCGGGCGTGCAAACGGCACTACGCTGCAGTTAGCCCATTCAGCAGCGTCTCGAACGTGCTTTGCTGCGCGATCAGGTGATCGGCGCGCGGCAGTTTGCGGACGACCAGGCGCTCATCGCCCAGCGGCAGGTATTGCCGGGCCGACCATTCGTCATCGGCCGCGTCGTAATCGGCGAGCACCGGCAGGGTCAGCCGGCGCGCTGCATCGACCCCGACAATCTCGCTTTCACTACTCCGCCCGATCAGCGGATCGAGGTCGATCAGCCGGTCGATCTCCGCCGCCCCGCCGTCCCAGCTGAGCCTGCACCCGGACAGTTCGATCCGCCCGCACGGCGCGACCAGTGCCGCAGGTTCAAGCTGGCCCTGCAGTTCGAGCCAGACCTGCAACGGATCGAGCAGCAGGACTTCGTCCTCCTGCAGGTCGGTGTTGCCGGCCTCGATCAGGTAATAGGCCGGCCAGGTCGAAACCACGAACGGTTCGACCAGGCTGCGCGCGACCGGACTGAGCCGACTGGCAACGACGGGTTCGAGATGCGCGCCGCCCGGTGTCTGGTCGGCCGCGAGCAACAAAATCGGCCGGTGCGGATCGAGGTGCAAAAGGTGCACCGCAAGCAACCCCGGGAGGAGCCCATGACCATGAATTGCAAGCGGCTGCGCGACCATTGCGCGCACGCTCCCACAGCACCGGGTTCGAGGCAAGTCTTGCATGGGAATTATCCAGCCAGATCAACCGCGCGACTCACCGTTAGGACGGGCACCGAGTCGCAGGTGAGTCGCGTTGCATAATCGACACAACGCCTTTGCTAACCTTTGACGTTAACCAATGCGGTCAAGCAATTCGCCCAAAATGGGGCAACTGACCCCATTGTAAATAGCGCCTTAATTCAAGTATTTGCGACATTCTCAGAAACTTTCGCAACGGTTGAAATGGTTAAGATTTCGTAAACCGTCGAATCTTCTTGGCACCCCCCCCCCTTGTTGCGTTAACTTGTGTTGGAAATCAGACAGGTCGGAACTGCAACCAGCTGACCGTCAGATTTCAGGGGCCGCACAAAAATTGGTTTGATCGACTGCCGTTCGGGTTCGCCCGGCGCGCAATCATTCGCGGAGTGAATTTGAGATGCGGACTGGGCAAGGCATTGGCAAGCGCGCGGCTCTGGCAGCACTGGTGCTGACCATGGGCGG
>JARXKR010000161.1:3036-5190 GCA_030271565.1 Pseudomonadota bacterium | reverse complement strand
GCGTTCGGCCCAGTAATCCTGGTTGTGGCGCCATTCGGGCTTGTCGCCGCGCCGCGGCATCTGGTCGATCCCGCGCATCAGGTAGCCGGGATTGAAATTGTCTTCCTCGATCCACGGGAGGATCGCCATGTTGTGGTCCTCCTCGCGCAAGGTGACATCGATCCGCTTGGCGTGCTTGGCCTCCATCGAATTCAACAGGCCGCAGATGAAGTCGGCCTGCATATCGACCCGCAAGGTCCAGCTGGCGCGGAAATAACCCATCACCCAGCACATGTTGGGGACCCCGGTGAACATCATCCCGCGGTAAGTCACGGTCTTGGCCCAATCCACCGGCGCGCCGTCGACCGAGAAGGGAATGTCGCCCATCACCGAGAGCCGGAAACCGGTGCAGGCGACGATGATGTCAGCCTCGATCTCCTGACCAGAGGAGGTGCGCACGCCCTTTTCGGTGAAGGTGTCGATCGTGTCGGTCACCGCCGAGACCTTGCCCGCGGCGATTCCGCGGAACAGGTCGCCATCGGGCACGAAGGCGAGCCGCTGCTGCCAGATCCGGTAGCGCGGAGTGAAGTGTTCGGAGAAATCGAAATCGGGGCCGGTGTAAGCGCGGATTGCTTCCTTGAGCTCCTCGACCACGGCCTCGGGTTCGCTGGCGCAGCGCTGGGTCAGGATATCCTGATCGTACATGATCTGCGCGCGCACCACCCGGTGAATGGTCGGCTCGTCGATCCCGCCCGAACGCAGCTTGTCGGCCAGCTCGTTCTGGTTGGGCGCGGCGAAGAAGTAAGTGGGCGAGCGCTGCAACATGGTCACATGCTCGGCCTTTTCGGCGAACGCCGGGATCACGGTCGCGGCGGTCGCGCCCGATCCGATCACCAGAATGCGTTTGCCGGTGTAATCGGTCTTGGGATCCCACAACTGGGCGTGGACGAACATGCCCTTGAAATTCTCCCTGCCCGGCCAGTCGGGGATGTAGGGCGTCTCGTGATCGTAATAGCCCTGGCACATCCACAGGAAGTTGCAGGTGAAGCTGTGCGAAGCGCCGTCCCTGGTCACTGCCTCGACCGTCCACAGGTTGGTCTTGCTGTCGAAACTGCAGCCGGTGATGCGGTGGCCATAGCGGATGTGCGGGGCGATCCCGTTCTCCTCGATCACGTCGTTCATGTAGGTCAGGATCGCCTCGGCGCTGGCGATCGGGGTGCCGACCCACGGCTTGAACCGGTAGCCGAAGGTGTAGAGGTCCGAGTCCGAGCGCACCCCGGGATATTTGTGGGTTTCCCAGGTGCCGCCGAAGGTGTCCTTCATTTCGAGGATCGCATAGCTCTTGCCCGGGCATTGGTCCTGCAGGTGGTAGGCCGAACCGATCCCGGAAATGCCGGCGCCGACGATCAGCACATCGACATGGGTGGTGCCCGCAGCGGACGCTTGGGCATTATGGGGCTGTGCAACAGCGTTAGCGCTCATCGGCGAATCCTCTCCAGCTATTTAATTGAACGATTAAACGCCCAATCGCAGGGTTTGTGAAGGGCGTAATTGATTCGCGTCAAACTCGCCGTCAGGACCCGGCCTGCCATTGGCGAATGGCGTCGAGCGGCCAGACCAGCATCACCACGTTGAGCGTCAGGTTGTCGCGGATCATGACCAGCGTGAACAACTCGAACGCCATTGCCAGCACCACGCTCGCCCACCACGGCAGCTTGCTCGCGATCCAGAAGCCCAAGGCCATGAAGCCGATGTCGGAGAGCGAATTGAGCACGCTGTCGCCTTCGTAACCGAAGCTCACCGTCACCGCGCGGTAGCGGTCGATGATCAGCGGCGAGTTTTCGAGCAGTTCCCAGAAGCCCTCAAACGCCACCGCGATCGGCAGGGCCCAGGCAGCCGGCTTGCCGCCCAGCAAGTGCCAGCGCCGCCACAACAAGTGCGCAAAAAAATAGAACAGCAGCCCGTGGATGACGTGGCTGAAGCTGTACCAGTCGGCAATGTGCTGGCTGTTCTCGGAGGACTGGACCACCCCCCACCACAGCTTGACTGTGCCGCAGGAGCAGATCGGCACCCGGCCCATCGCCAGCAGCGTGGCCCCGATCGCCAGCCAGATTGCGACCGCGAGCACCAGCCCGCGGCGGTTGGGAAGCAGGCCGGTCAAGCGGGTTCGACTTC
>JARXKR010000161.1:0-2936 GCA_030271565.1 Pseudomonadota bacterium | reverse complement strand
AGCTGGCGGTGCCATGCAGCACATGATGCGCATAGATCGCGGTGATCGCGGCCGCATGGTGCAGCTGCGCGGGGACGATTGTGAATTGCGGCAAGGGCATCGCCGCCGATCATGCCGCATTGCCGCAGTTTCGCCAAGTTCTGGGCCAAGATCGTTGCGCAATTGTCCACCAGGCCTAAAATCACCGGACAATGCCCAAGAAGAAGGTCCCGGTAGAGCCTGCCGCGCCCGCCCGCAGCGCCTGTGTGATCGGCGCCGGGCTGGGCGGGCTGGCGCTCGCGCTGCGTCTGCAGGCGCACGGCTTTGCAGTCACGCTGATCGAAGCGCAGCCTGGCGCCGGCGGGATGATCCGCCGCCGCGATACTGCGGGCTATGCCTTCGAAGAAGGCCCGGGCGAGCTGGGCGAACTGGCCCCGTGGCACGACCTTGCCGCCGCTTCGGGCTGCGACTTCGCCGACCTTGCCGCCCTGCGCGAGATTACCCCGGCCTGCCGGTTCTACTGGCGCGATACCGCTGCGTTCGACCTTACCGCCGATCCGGCCGAGCAGGCTCGCCAACTCGGCCGCATAGCGCCGCACGACATTGCCGGGTTCGAAGAGCTCCAGCGCTGGTACGTTTCCGCGCGCGCCGATGCCTGGCAGCGGCTCGCCGACAAACCGCTGGCCGGTCCGGCGCAGGCCGCGGCCGCGCTACCGGCGGTGCTGCGCAACCAGGGCTGGCGCACGGTCTGGGGGCTGGTGTCGCACCTGATCGAGAGCGAGCAATTGCGCGAAGTGCTGGCGATGCCGGTGCTGCTCAGCGGGGCCAACCCGTTTGACGCCAGCGCGCTCAGCCTGCTTGGTCAACTGGCTCCGGGTAAAGCTGCATGGTGGCCGAGTGGCGGGATGAGTGCATTGGTCGAGGCGCTGCTCGCCCGGTTCGAGGCGCTTGGCGGCAGGGTCCGGCTGCACGATCCGGTGGTCCAGCTCGACCTGATCGGCAACCGGGTCAGCGCAGTGGTCACGCAGAGCGGCTGGCGCGAGCATTTCGGTACGGTCGCCAGCAATGCCGACGTGGTCCACACCTATCGCGACCTGCTGCGCCATAGTCCGCGCGGGGCCCAGATGAGCAAGCGGCTGGCGCGGCGCGACTATGCACCCTCGGCGGTGGTCGTCCATTTCGCGCTGGCCGGAACCTGGCCCGGGGTGCCGCACCGTGCGGTGCTGTTCGCGGCGCGCTTCAAGGAGCTGCTCGGCGACATCTTCACGGCCGGGGTGCTGCCGCAGGACGGGCTGATCCTGCTCCATCACCCGAGCGTGACCGACCCGTCGCTCGCGCCCGCCGGGACCAGCCTGTTCCGCGCGACGCTGCCGGTGGCGCATCTGGGCAAGCTGCCGGTCGACTGGGAGGCGCTCGCGCCGCTGATCGCGGGGCGCGTGCTGAGCGAGGTCGGGCGGCGGCTGATCCCCGACATCCACGACCGGGTCGTCGCACAGGCGGTGTCCACCCCGCGCGACCTCGCGCTTGACCTCGGCGCGCATTTCGGCGGCGGCTGGAGCCTTGAGGCCAGCCCGCTGCAGGCCGCCTTGCAGCGCCCGCCGCACCGCGACCCGAAGCTTGCCAATTTCTACCTGGTCGGCGCCGCCACACACCCCGGCGCGGGGGTTGCTGCGGTGCTGGCAGGTGCTAAGGCCGCCGCCACTCTGATCCACCGGGAGCAGTAGAGCCAGATGAAACGCCTTGCCGTCTATTGCGGGTCCGCCAGCCCGGCCGATCCGCGCTACATCGAACTTGCCCATGAAGTAGGGGCCGAGCTGGCGCGGCGCGGGATCGGGGTGGTTTATGGCGGCGGGCGGCTCGGCTTGATGGGCGCGGTGGCCAGGGGCGCGCTCGAGCAGGGCGGCGAGGTGATCGGGGTGATTCCCGAAGCTCTGGCCGGTCGGCACGGGCGCGGCGGCGAGGTCGCCAATGACGATTGTACCGAGTTGCACATCGTTGCAGACATGCACGAACGCAAAGCCGCCTTCACCCGGCTCAGCGACGGGTTCCTGACCATCCCGGGCGGGGTCGGGACGATGGACGAACTGTGGGAAGCGGTCAGCTGGGCGCAGCTGGGCTATCACGCCAAGCCGGTCGGCCTGCTCAATGCCTTCGGATTTTACGATCACCTGATCGCGTTCAACAGCCACATGGTTGCGATCGGGTTCGTGCGGCCCGCGCATCAGGGGATCATCATGGCCGAAACCGAACTTGACCTGCTGCTGGCGCGGATGGCCGCGCACGAACCGCATACGCCTATATTTGCTATGAAATCTTCTGAACTCTGAATCGCGGTCGACGCACGCGATAGTGCGCCAAAGCCACACATTTGAAATAATCGGTCACAAAGCCGCCTGTGCACGTTGACTTGTGCGGCGCAATGCATAGCGAATTCGCCACCGCAGCACATCCGTAAAGGGAGCTGGGGGGGAACCTAACACGGAGAATTCCATGCGAATCAACGCAAGCCGTCGCAGCCGGAAGGTTGTGCTCGCCGCAACTGTAGCCAGCCTCGCGATCTTCCTCGCCGATCCGGCCCTGGCGCAAACCGCCGCCGCCGATAAAGACACCTCCGCCAGCGACAACGCCGATTCGATCGTCGTCATCGGCACCCGCCGGACCGATCGCACGGTTGCGGATTCGGCCTCCCCGGTCGATGTCGTCGGCGCGGACGAGCTAAACAATTCGCCCGCCGCGAACATGATCGACGTGGTCAAGAACATCGTCCCGTCGTTCTTCGTCGGCCAGAACTCGATTTCGGATGCTTCGACCTTCGTCCGCGCGCCTTCGCTGCGCGGCTTGCCGGCCGATGAAATCCTCGTGATGCTCAACGGCAAGCGCTACAACCGTTCGGCGCTGGTCCAGGTCTATACCGGCGGTGACACCGCGCTGTCGTTCGGCTCGCAAGGTTCGGACAT
>JARXKR010000010.1:25259-26448 GCA_030271565.1 Pseudomonadota bacterium | reverse complement strand
CCAACCCGCATATTGACCTCTTCGGAACGGATCGCGGCCCAATACGGCGTCTTGGGATCGTCAGCGCGCGCTGGTGAAGATAGCGCAACAGCAGAGGCAAGCAGGGTGGTCAGCAGGAGTCGGGACATGGCGGGGTCTTAGCGCTCTATTCGCGCCAGCATCAAGTCGCTTGACCGCCACAGTCGCCCCGGCTTAGCGCTTGCACCAAGATGACCATTGTTTCCGATCCGACCAGCGTCCGCCGTGTGTCCGGCACGCCCAAGGTGCACGTCACCCGCCACTTGCTGCCTGCGGTCGAGACGCGGATGAGCGAGCTGTTCGACGTCACGCTCAACACGCAGGATCGCCCGCTGAGCCGCGCCGAGCTGGTCGAGGCGATGCGCACCAGCGATGTGCTTGTGCCCACAGTGACCGACCGGATCGACGCTGCGATGCTCGATGAAGCCGACGACCGCGCCGATGGCTCAAGACTGGGGCTGATCGCCAATTTCGGCGCGGGGACCGAACACATCGACCTCGCCTCGGCGCGAGCGCACAAGGTCATCGTCACCAACACCCCGGGCGTATTCACCGACGACACCGCCGACCTCACCATGATGCTGATCCTCTCGGTGCCGCGCCGCCTTGGCGAAGGCAGCCGCCTGATCCGCGACGGGAAGTGGACGGGCTGGACGCCCACCGCGATGCTCGGACATTGCATTGGCGGCAAGCGATTGGGGATCGTCGGCATGGGCCGCATCGGCCAGGCCGTCGCGCACCGCGCGCGCGCGTTCGGGATGGAGGTGGTCTATCACAACCGTCACCGCCTGCCGCAAAGCATCGAGTCCATGCTCGGCGCGCGGTACGAGGCGGATCTCGAATTGCTGATCGCGGAAAGCGATGTGGTCACTCTGCACTGCCCAGCTGGCGCTTCAACGCATCACCTGATGGGCGCCCAGCGGCTCGCGGCGATGAAGCCCGACGGCTTCCTGATAAACACCGCGCGCGGCGACCTGATCGACGAGGAAGCCCTAATTGCTGCATTGGCCTCTGGCGAGATCGCTGGGGCCGGGCTCGATGTTTTCGCCAATGAACCCAAAGTCGATCCGCGGCTGATCGCGCTGCCCAATGTGATCACGCTGCCGCACCTTGGCAGCGCCACGATCGAAGGCCGCGAACACGCCGGCGAGAAAGTCATCGCCAACATCCG
>JARXKR010000010.1:0-25159 GCA_030271565.1 Pseudomonadota bacterium | reverse complement strand
TAGCAATTGCGCGGATAACCGTCCCGGCTCGCAACATGTGTGCGCAGCACAGCTTGCCCCAATTGCAATCGTTGCTCTAAGCCCCGAGCGGAGATTCGCATGCGGGCTGAATGGCCGTGTGCGTGTGGGGAGATATCAATGCGCAAGTTCGCGGCCCTGGCCCTTGGCGCTACTGCCGGCCTGATTCCTGCAGCCGTGTGGGCACAAGCACCCGATACCGCAGCCATAACTGGCGGTGCGCTCGATACGGGCGACAATGCCTGGGTGCTGGTGTGCTCGGCGCTGGTATTGCTCATGGCGATACCCGGCTTGTCGCTGTTTTACGGCGGGCTGGTGCGGACCCGCAATTTCCTCTCGGTGATGGTCCAGGTCGGCGCGGTCGTGGCGGTGGTTTCGCTGCTGTGGATCGTGGCCGGGTACCGGCTGGCGTTCGGCGATCCGACCAACGGCTGGATCGGCACCGGCAATACCTGGATGCTTAATGACACGATTGATCTGTTGCGCGGCGATACTGCGATTAGCGAGCGCAGTTTCGCGCTGTTCCAGCTGACTTTCGCGGCGATCACCCCAGCGCTGATGATTGGCGCATGGGTAGAACGAGCCCGGTTTGGCTGGGTGGTGACCTTCTGCGCGTTGTGGAGCCTGGTGGTCTATGCCCCGGTGGCGCACTGGATCTGGGGCGACGGTTGGCTCGCCTCGACAATGGGAACCAAGGATTTCGCTGGCGGGATCGTGGTGCACACCACCGCCGGGGTCTCGGCGCTGGTCGCAGCGCTGCTGGTCGGCAAACGCAGTGGTTTTCCCAAGCAATTGATGATGCCGCACAGCCCGGCGCTGGCGATGCTTGGCGCGGGCTTGCTGTGGGTCGGCTGGTTCGGCTTCAACGGGGGTTCGGCGCTCTCGGCCGATGACAACGCCTCGACCGCGATCCTCAACACCCAGCTCGGCGCGAGCGTGGCGGCGCTGGTCTGGCTGGCGCTTGAGAAATTCAAGGTCGGCAAGCCAACCGGGATCGGTTTCGCCACCGGCGCGATCGCCGGGCTGGCTACGATTACCCCGGCGGCGATGTTCGTCTCACCCGGCGCGGCAATCGTGTTCGGCGTGGCGGCTGCACTGGTCTGCTTCCCGATGATCCAGCTGATCAAGCAAAAGCTGGCTATCGACGATTCGCTCGATGTGTTTGCCGTCCACGGCATGGGCGGGATGACCGGTTCTGTGTTGCTCGCGGTGTTTCTCTCGCCCACGCTTGGCGGTGTCGGCTATGATGAAGGCGTGACGATGCTGCAGCAGTTCTTCGGCCAGCTGGTCGGGGTTGGCGCAGTCGCATTGTACTCGGCGATCGCCACGGCAGTGCTGGCGGTGCTGGTCAGCCTGGTCGTGCCGATGCGGGTAAGCGAAGACGACGAGCGCGAAGGGCTCGACCTGGCCAGCCACGGCGAGCGTGCGTGGGAATTTGACTGACAGTCTTTCCACTGCGGTGCCGAGCGGTTTGTGGCAAACGGTCCGCCGCAGCTTTGTGTTCGCCGGGCGTTCGACCCGCAGCGAACTGATCGGCTACCTGTTCGCCTGCCTGATGCTCACGGTGCCCTTGTCGTTCGCTACCGGGCTGACCTTGGCGCATGATGCCCACATGCTGATTGGTAACGCGGCGACGGTGCTGCTTGCCCTGCCCCTGCCGGCTCTATTGGTCCGGCGATATCATGACAGCGGGCGCAGCGGGGCGTGGGTGTGGCTCGCGGTGCTGGGCTTCGCGATCTGGCTGGCCCGCGCTGCAATTTCGACCGCCTGGGGAATGGATGCACGGCTCGGTTTTGATGCCTGGACCTGGTTGATCGACTGGCTGGTGATCTTGGCGAACCTTGCCAGCGTAATGCTCGCGCTGTTACCGGGAAGCGCTGGAACCAACCGTTACGGCTTCGATCCGCGCACTCGCTTAAATCGGCGCGGTCAGGAGTTCGCCGATCTGGGCAATGGTGACGGGTGACCGCGTGAGCGACAAATGCCGCGCCCGCACTTCCACTTGCCGATCGCTTTCGTCCGGATGCCCCCGCGCCGCCGCTGGAGCAACCACCCCATCGATCGCCGACCACACGGCAAAGGTAGGCACCGGCGGTTTTACCGATGCTTCGATGGCCAAAGGCGGCGCATCGACTGGATGGCTATTGATGAATTCATACAGCCACCAACCGTTGTTGGAGCGCGGATCACCTGAAAAAGGCGTCCCCAAGGTGATCACCCGGTCGATCAGATCGGGACGCAACTTGGCCACTTCGCGCGCAAAAATACCGCCGAGACTCCAACCAATCAGGCTCGCCTTGTCGCCCCGGCCGTCGGCCCTACTTTCCGCCACTGCCGCCGTTAGCCTTTGCACGAGCCGCTCCAGCAGATTTTCGCGGACGATCAGGTTCGGGCCCAGCCCCCATCCTTGCGCCGAATAGTCGGCCGCCCGCAGCGAGCGCCGCAGACGGATGGTGGCGAGATCATTGGCCAGGAACCCCGGATAAACCAGAACAGGCCGTCCGTCCCCGCGCGCCATCGGCGCGGCTGGTTGAACCAGACTGAACAGCAGCTTTGGCCACTCGAAACTCTCCGCCAGCAGCAGCGGCAGTGCAGGAGCTCCGGTCGCGGAACCAAGCACCGGCAATGTCAAAGGGTCGGACACTGGCTAGTCGCCCGTCAGAATCCGATCCACCAGCTGCTTCACCGATGGGGTGAAATTGTTCGAATAGAACGGGTCCTGCTTGAAGCGATAGGCGGCATGACCTGCAAACATCAGGTTCTGATCGATGTCGCCGCCGTGGGCGATGTCCTGCAGGGTTTTCTGGATGCAGAAGCTGCGCGGATCGACCAGGCGGCCAGTGGTATAATCGTCATGGTCCTTCCATGACGAGAACGCGCAGTGCGAGAGGCAGCCCATGCAGTCCTTCTGGTCCTGCTGGATCATGCTGCGTTCGGGCGGCGAGACGAAGATGATCGTATCGTCGGGAGTGCGCAAACCGTCGGTAAATCCTTGCGCGACCCATTCCCGCGCATGCTCGAGGTCTTTGGGCGTGACCCAGAAGTTCTTGCCCCGCACCCCGACGTCGAGCCGCACGGTGTGCTCGCCCGCCTCGACTTTTGAATAAGGGATCTGGCGGTGCGAGCGATCCTCGAGACTGCGCAGGAAGGAAGTGCGCACGGCAGAAGAATAGAAGCCGGTTGGCGAGAACCGGTGCAACAGCACGTCGCCATCCTCGATCTCGCGCAGGGCGTCTTTCCAGCCCTGCGGAATCGGGCTTTCTTCGGTCAGCAAAGGCCGCGTGCCGAACTGGAAGGCGATGCTGCCAAGCTCGGGATTGTCGACCCAATTGTCCCATTCGCGCAAGAACCAGACGCCGCCGGCCATCACGATCGGCACGTCTTCGGGCACGCCCTCGGCGCGCATCGTGTCGCGCAGCGCCTTGACCCGCGGGTATGGGTCTTCGGGCTTCAATGGGTCCTCGGCGTTGGACAGGCCGTTGTGGCCGCCGGCGAGCCAGGGGTCTTCATAAACCACTCCGCCGAGCAGGTGCGGAACCTTGTGATAGGCACGTTTCCACAACGCGCGGAACGCCCGCGCCGAGCTGATGATCGGCAGGTAGTAGACGTTGAACCGCTCGGCGATTTCGCTGAGCTTGTAGGGCATCCCCGCGCCGCAGGTGACGCCGGTGATCATGCCCGGCGTTTCCGCCAGCACACCTTCAAGGATTTCCTGCGCGCCGCCCATTTCCCACAGCACGTTGATGTTGATCGCGCCGTTGCCGCCCGACATCTCGTAGGCGCGTTTGACCTGTGCCACCGCACCGTCGATTCCGTAGCGGATCAACTGCTCGTGGCGCTCCTTGCGGGTCAATGCCTCATAGACCTGCGGGACGATTTTGCCCTCGGCATCATAGCTGTCGGCGTTCACTGCGCTGACCGTTCCGATTCCGCCGGCGGCGGCCCAGGCGCCCGAGCTCATGCCATTGGTGGCCGACACGCCTTTGCCGCCCTCGATCAAAGGCCAGACTTCGCGTCCACCATAAAGAATCGGCTTCAAGCCCTTGAAGCTTGTGGCAGTAGTCATTGCGTCCCTGTCTTCCCACTTGCCGTGTTGCACGGCTTTATGTCTTTTGGTGCCGGGCGATTTCCGGTCACTTCGAATGCGGCAAAATAGCCATTGAGTTCGGGCTTACTGACAAATTGGACCAGGCGAAAGCCCAGCGCTCCAAATTCGCAGAATAGCAAGCGGGGCGGAATCCCGTGCTGTTCGGTGGGCCGATCGACATCGACCACAACGACCTGACCGCCGGGTTTCAGCGCCGGCCGGAGATACCACAAGAACGCGTACGGTTCACTCACTTCGTGGTACATGTGGACCATCATGATCCGGTCGAAACTGTTCGCCGGGAGCTTGGCGTCTTCGGGCGTGCCGGTGCGGATCGAGATGTTGTCGAGCCGCTCATGCTCGACGCGGCGGCCAAGCCGCTGGATCGCGCTGGGATCGATGTCTTCGGCGAGCACCCGGCCATTGGTGCCGACCCGCTCGGACAGGCGCACGGTATAATAGCCTTCGCCAGCGCCGATATCGGCCACCGACATTCCCGGCTTGGTGCCGGCAAGGTCCATTACCGCCTTGGCTTCACCCAGGTTGTCGCGCTGATCCTCGGCGGTGAATTCGGTATCTCCAGCGGCCGCAACCGGACGGTAAGCCTGCGGAAATTCGCGCGCTGCCTCAGGCCGCGTATCGTCGGTACGATTGGCCTTGCACCCGGCGATCATGGCCAGTGCAGCCAGCATCAAGCCTGCTGTGGAGCGGAGATTAGGCGGCGCAGTCATGTCAGATCATGGCCTTAGCCGAGCGATAGTCGCTTGGCAAAACTAGTCCACATCCTCGACTTCGACCGTTTCCCCGCTGACCCGCTGGGCCAAAGCTGCGGCCATGAACGGATCGAGCGCACCGTCGAGCACGTCGGCGGGCGTGGGGCTGGTCACCCCGGTGCGCAGATCCTTGACCATCTGGTACGGCTGCAAGACATAAGAGCGGATCTGGTGACCCCAGCCGATGTCCGATTTGCCAGCGTGCTCAGCGCTGGCAGCGTCCTCGCGCTTGCTCATTTCCGCTTCGTAAAGCCGCGCTTTGAGCATCCCCATCGCGATCTCGCGGTTCTTGTGCTGCGAGCGATCGATCTGGCTGGCGACGACGATGCCTGAAGGAATGTGCGTCATCCGCACCGCCGAATCGGTGGTGTTGACGTGCTGCCCGCCTGCGCCAGAGGCCCGGTAAGTGTCGATCCGCAGATCAGCCGGATTGACCTCGACCGCGAAGTTGTCGTCGATCACCGGATAGACCCAGACCGACGAAAAACTGGTGTGGCGCCGCGCCGAGCTGTCGTAAGGCGAGATCCGCACGAGCCGGTGCACCCCGCTCTCGGTCTTGGCATAGCCATAAGCGTTCTCGCCCTTGCACAGGATCGTCGCGCTCTTGATCCCGGCTTGCTCGCCCGACTGGTATTCGATCACCTCAACCTTGAAGCCGCGCTTCTCGGCCCAGCGCGAATACATCCGCAGCAGCATTTCGGCCCAGTCCTGGCTTTCGGTACCGCCCGCCCCGGCGTGGATTTCGATGAAGGTGTCGTTGCCATCGACCTCGCCGCCGAGCAGCGCCTGGACTTTGTCCCGGTCGGCGCGGTCGGCCAGCGCGGCGAGCGTGGCGAGGCCTTCTTCGACCGTAGCCTCGTCATCCTCGGCTTCACCCAGGTCGATGTATTCGACCGCGTCGGCCATCTGGCTGGAGATGTCGCGCACTGTGCCGATCGCCGCTTCGAGCTGGCGACGTTCCTTCATCACCGCTTCGGCATCCTTGGGATTGTCCCACAGCTTGGGATCCTCGACCCGCGCGTTAAGCTCGTCGAGCCGGCGCAAGGCGCGGTCCCAGTCGAGGAACTTGCGGACCAGCGCGAGCGCCTTTTCGATCCGTTCGATGTGGGCCTGCCCTTCGGCACGCATGGCAATTGACTCCAGAATTCAGCGAGCCAGCGCCCTAGCCGGATTGGCAGTGATGTAAAGACTCTAGCGGCGACGCGCGGCCTTGAGCGCCCGCACTGCTTCAAGCGTCTTGCGCACGTGATCATTGGGATTCATGTCGGTGAACGCCAGCTTGACCCGGTGATCACGGCCGATCACGTAGCTGGTCCGGCTGGTCAGCCCAGTGGCGCTGCCATCGGCCTTTTTGAGATGGACGTCATACCCGGACATGATCTCGGGCGTCGCCACCCCGACCGGGAACTTCTTGCGGCATTCGGTGGTGGAGAATTTCTTCTGAGTTTCGATGCTGTCGGCCGAGAGCCCGATCACGGTCGCCCCCGCGGCCTTGAAGTCCTTGACCGCTTCGGCAAATGCGTGCGCTTCGAGGGTGCAGCCGCTGGTAAAGCTCTTCGGATAGAAATAGAGCACCACCGGCCCCTTGCGCAGCGCGGCGTTGAGGCTGAACGCCTTTTCCTTGCCGGCTGCAGCAGACGCAGTGGTGAAATCGGGCGCGAGCGCGCCTTGCGGCAAGTCTGCAGGTGCAACAGAGGGCACGAGCATCGCGGCAAACAGCGCCAGCGGTGTGATCATCAGCTTGTTCATCATGCGTCTCCTTTACGGCGGATAGCCGGACTATTGGACGGTAACGCCGCCATCGGTTGCGATTGTCGGGGTCGGATCGGGTACGGCCGCGTCGCCCGGGCCGGTATTGGCACTGGGAGCCCTGCCGCGATTGGATTGCCCGCGCTTTATGGCATTGATCAAGGCGCTGCGCTGGGCTTCGATCTGTTCGGTCCCGAGCCCTGGGCGCGCTTCGCTTTCGGCCTTGAAGGTTTCCCAGATGACCGAGGCCTTGGGATCATTGGTGGGGCTGCCGGTAAACACACGTTTGCCGCTGATCCGGTCAACCTTGACCCAGTGGATGTCGCGCGGGGCGACGAACGGCCTGGTGCTCCAGCGCGGCTTGGTCGCGATAACCATCTGCTTGAAGATCGGCGCGGCGATGGTCCCACCCTGAGCATAGCCGCCGAGCGAACGCGGCGTATCGTAGCCGAGGTAAACCCCGCCGACGATGTCCTGGTTGCCGCCGCAGAACCACACGTTGGTCGGGCCGCTGGTGGTCCCGGTCTTGCCGAACAACGGCAGGCCGAGGTCCGCCAGCGCGATCGCGGTCCCGCGTGTCACCACCCCTTCGAGCATGTGAACCACCTGAAACGCGGTGCGTGCATCGAGCACCTGACGCCCCCGCGAATCGAACCGAGGCATCGGCTTACCATCCCATTCGGGCATTTCGCAGCGGTCGCAGCGGCGGTTGTCGGCACGCCAGATGACCTTGCCATTGCGGTCCTGGACGTAGTCGACCACGCTAGGCGGAAATTGCAGGCCGTTGTTGGCCAGCGCGGCATAGGCGTTGACCATCTGCTGCACCGTCGTCTCACCCGCACCCAGCGCGAATGAAAGATAGGGTGGATACTTGCCGATCCCGACCCGTTCAAAGGTGTTGACGACGTGGTCCATCCCGGTGTCGCTGGCGATCCGCACGGTCATCAGGTTGCGCGATTGCTCGAGTCCCCAGCGCATGGTGTGAGTGGCATTGCCACCGCCCTGTCCGCCGAAATTCTGGAAGCATTTCTTGCCCAGGCTGGCACCCTGGTAAACGCAGAACTGCCCGTCGACCACCTCGCTCGACGGGCTCATCCCGAAGTCGAGCCCGGTGCCGTAGACGAACGGCTTGATCGTCGATCCGGGCTGGCGCTCGGCCTGGGTGGCACGGTTGAAGCTGCCGAGCCCGGCGTCGAACCCGCCCTGCATCGCCAGCACGCGGCCGGAGTGCGGGTCCTCGAGCAGCATCCCCCCCGAAATTTCCGGGATCACCCGAAGCGTGAAAGTGTTGCCGCCGGCGGGCGCGACCGCGATCACATCGCCCTTGCGCAGCTGGGCAGGTGGTGAAAGCAGCACTCCCTTGGTACCATCGGCAAAGCCCAGCGTCGGCTGCGCTGTATCGCGGACCAGCACCAGTGCGGTGCGCCAGTCCTGGTACGAGATCGAGCGGTTCAGCCCGGCGAACTGGCTCTGCCAAGTGTCGGCGTCGAAATCGATGTGATCGATCGGCTTGCCGAACGCCCGCCCGCCACCATAGCGCAGCAGTCCGGCGCGGAGCGCGTCCTGCGCCGCTTTTTGCATTTGCGGATCGAGCGAAGTGCGCACCCATAGCCCACCGGCGTAAACACTGTTCGGGCCAGTTTCGGCATTCTCCCCGTACTTGCCGATCAGCAGACGCCGTACTTCCTCGACGAAATAGCCGTTGGCCGGATCCCAGTTATCGCCGCGTCGGCCAATGAAGCCGAGCGGTTCGGCCTTGGCTGCATCCGCTTCGGCCACGGTCGCCTTACCGTTCTTGACCATCTGGTCGAGCACCCAATTGCGCCGCTCGATCGCTTCGGCGGTATGGTTCGAGCGCCCATAGATCTCCGGGCCACGCGGCAAAGCAGCGAGGAATGCATCCTGCGCCAGCGACAGCTGATCGACGTCCTTGCCGTAATAGGCCTGCGCCGCTGCCTGCACCCCGAAGGATTGTCGGCCGAGAGGGATTTCGTTGAGGTAAAGCTCGAGGATCTGCGGCTTCGACAGCACACTCTCGATCCGCCGCGCGACGATCATTTCCTTGAATTTGCGTCCGAGCGAATACTCGTTGCCGATCAGGATATTCTTGGCGACCTGCTGGGTGATCGTCGAGCCGCCCTTGGCACGCTTACCCGAGCCGAATTTGGTCACATAATCGAGCGCCGCGCCCGCAAGGCCAGTGTAATCGACCCCGCCATGGGTCCAGAACGACTTGTCCTCCGCCGAGAGATAGGCGTTGACCAGCTTCTCCGGAAAATCGACGAACCGCAGCTGGACCCGCCGCTCACGCGCGTAGCTGTAGACGATCTCGCCATTCGCACCGCGCACCATTGTGGGCAGCGGTGGCTGGTAAGTCAGCAGTGTCTCGGCTGAAGGGAGGTTGCGGATGACTGTAACGTAAACGATCAAGTTTGCGGCAAGGAAGGCCGCCAGCAGGTAATTCACGATGCGGAAGCGTTTGCTGCTCGCCCAATGCTCTGTGTACCAATCGCGCAGCCGGGTGTTGTTCCACCACGTCAACGCAGCGGCGGGCCAGGTGCGCGCGGTGGCCCAGATCCCGCCCGCCTCGCGCCGGATGCGCAGTCTCACGGATTCGGGCGTATTGTCGTCTGGATCAGCCATGGCGGCACAGCCCTAGCATGGCGCGGCGCGGCATTGCCAGCGGGTTCCTGCGCTCATTTGCGCTGAACCGATGCGCGGGCAAAATAGACCTTGATTGTCTGGGCCAGCGCAGCGGCAAAGGCCTGCCTCCCTGTCGGCGAAGTCAGTCGCGCGGCATCGCTTGCGTTGTTGATGTACCCGGTCTCGAACAGCACCGAGGGTACGTCGGGCGATTTGAGAACGACAAACGCTGCGGATTGCAGCGGCGGCACCTTGAACGGCATCACATCCCGGCTTTCGCGCAGGAGCAATCCGGCGAACTGCGCCGAGGCATCCTGCGTTTCGCGCTGCGACAGATCGACCAGGATTGCGTTCACCGTATCGCTTTGCCCGGTGATCTTGACCCCGTTGATCTGGTCGGCAGCGTTTTCGCGCGCGGCATACCGTTCCGCCACCAGACTGCTGCCTTTGTCGGACAGGGTGAACACCGTCGCGCCCATCGCGCTGCCATCGCCGTCGGTGCTGTCGGCATGGATCGAGATGAACAGGTCGGCGCCGAGCCGCCGCGCGATGGCCGGGCGTTCATCCAGCGTCAGGTAAGTATCGTCGCTGCGGGTCAGCGCGACACGCACCCCGCCTTGCCTGATCAGCTCGTCGCGCAGCGCCAGCGCAAGCGACAAGGTCAGCGCCTTCTCCTTGAGCGTGCCGGTGCCCGCCCCAGGGTCCTTGCCGCCGTGACCTGCGTCGATCACCACCAGCGGGCGGCTGGCATCCATTGGTCCTTCGATCTTGGGCAGACCCGCCAGTGCATCGACCGGAGGCAAGTCGACCTCGACGACGTAGCCATAGCCGCGCCCCGGCCCGCCGAACGAACGATCGGCCACGACCATCGCGGCAAATACCGCGAGCGGAGCCAGAATGAGCGAAATTATCAGCAAAAAGCGGCGCATCAGCCGCAAGCCTAGTGTGCCATGCCGCGTCGTGCAATCGCCGCATAGTCAGCAATCACCTTACTGCAATCGACTTGCCGCGTTAACAAAGCAGTGCTAACTGTCGCGGCATCGAAGGCAGGCTTGGCCGCCTTCGGGGGAGAATCCGGCCAACGTTACAGCCGGATCATACAGGTTGATGCACCAATGAAGAGCCTTTCATCGTTTTTGCCGCTGCGGACCCAAGGGGTCCGGGTGGTTGAAGCGACTGGTCGTGCGCGCAATTCAACGCCGCACCTTTTCACCGGGGCAGACACACTTATCGCCGCCGCTGCCATGTCTGGCCGCGGTCTCACCGATCTATCCGCGCAACGTACCAAGGGCCTTCCGCCCCTGCGCGGAGGTACCGCACAAAGCCGCGCCTGCTGTGGAGATGCCCGTTTCGGGCCGGTCTCCACCGGGCGCGCACGGAGAATTTATAATGACCATGCGCATGCTAATCGATGCGCGCCACCCGGAAGAAACCCGGGTGGCGGTGCTCAAAGGCAACCGGATTGAAGAATTTGACTTTGAATCGGCCGAACACAAGCAGATCAAAGGCAACATCTATCTCGCGAAAGTAACCCGGGTCGAACCGTCGCTTCAGGCGGCGTTCGTCGATTTCGGCGGCAACCGGCACGGGTTCCTCGCGTTCAGCGAAATCCACCCCGATTACTACCAGATTCCGAAGGAAGACCGCGAAGCGCTTCTCGCTGAAGAAGCCGCGCATGCCGAGGAAGAGGCCGCTTTGCGCGCTGCCGAAGACGGTGACGATGACTTTCCGAGCGACGAACACTATCATGCCGACGACGAGAATGGCGGCTACGACAGTGAAGACCAGGTCCTCGATCATCATGACGACGACGATTTTGGCGGCGTAACCGAAGTCGACACCGCCGAGAAAGACGAAGTCGCCACGATCGAAGACGGCCACGTCGAAGGCGCGTTCGATGCCGATGCCGACGAAGGCGCCGAAGAGAACGGCGGCGATGACAATCGCGGCCGTCGCGGTCGGCGCCGGCAGGGCGGCGGCAATCGCAGCCAGGGCAAGGCCGACGAACTGCGCGCCAAGCGCATGGCGCTGCGCCGCCGTTACAAGATCCAGGACGTGATCCAGCGCCGCCAGGTGCTGCTGGTCCAGGTGGTCAAGGAAGAACGCGGCAACAAAGGCGCGGCGCTCACCACCTACCTCAGCCTCGCGGGTCGTTACTGCGTGCTGATGCCCAATTCGAGCCATGGCGGCGGGATCAGCCGCAAGATCAGTTCGACTTCTGACCGCAAGCGCCTGAAGTCGATCATCAGCGAGATGGACCTGCCGCGCTCGATGGGCTGCATCGTCCGCACCGCCGGGCTCAGCCGGACCAAGACCGAGATCAAGCGCGATTTCGATTACCTCGCCCGGCTGTGGGACGAAATCCGCGATCGCACCTTAGGCTCGACTGCCCCGGCGCTGATCCATTCAGACAGCGACCTGATCAAGCGCGCGATCCGCGACATCTACAACCGCGAAATCGAGGAAGTGATCGTCGAGGGCGAGCATGGCTACCGTGCTGCCCGCGACTTCATGAAGCTGTTGATGCCAAGCCACGTCAAGCGGGTGAAGCAATACGCCGATCCGGTACCGATGTTCCAGCGTTACGGCGCCGAAGACCAGCTGACCGCGATGTACGATCCCGAAGTTCAGCTCAAATCGGGCGGTTACATCGTGATCAACCCGACCGAGGCGTTGGTTTCGATCGACATCAACTCGGGTCGTTCGACCAAGGAACACGGGATCGAGGCGACTGCGCTCAACACCAACCTTGAAGCAGCGCGTGAGATCGCGCGTCAGCTGCGCCTGCGCGACATGGCCGGGCTGGTGGTGATCGACTTCATCGACATGGAGTACAACAACAACGTCCGTAAGGTCGAAAAGGCGATGAAGGACGCGCTCAAGAACGATCGCGCGCGGATTCAAGTTGGCCGCATCTCGAGCTTCGGCCTGATGGAAATGAGCCGCCAGCGGCTGCGCACCGGGGTGCTTGAAGCAACCACGCGGTCGTGCCCGCACTGCGACGGGGTCGGCCTGGTCCGTACCGCCAGCTCGGCTGGTCTCTCTGCGCTGCGCTCGATCGAGGACGAAGCTGCCAAGGGCAAGGGTTCGGTGATCTCGCTGTTCGCCAGTACCGAGGCGGCGGTCTATCTGCTCAACGCCAAGCGCGCCGATCTCGGCGAGATCGAGGACCGCTATGGCGTGCGGGTCGAAGTGCTGCCCGAGGGCGAGAACGAAGGCGCCAAGATGCGCGTCGCTTCATCGGGCCCGCGTCCGGAGTTCACCCCCAAGTTCGAAGCCATCGTGATCGAAGAAGAAGACGATGACGATGTGATCGAGGACGAGGAAGAGTTCGAGGCCGAGGAGCGGTCCGAAGAAGGCGACAGCCGCGGCGAGGACCGGAGCAAGTCTCGTAGCCGCAGCCGGCGTCGCCGGGGTGGCCGCGACCGTGCTGATGGACGCACCGAAGATGGTCGCGCCGAAGGCGATGCCGAACAGCGCCCTGCGGCCGAAGCTGAAGACGACGATGGCGAGCGCAGCGAGCCTGGCGAAGACCGCGCCGAACGCACCGAAGGCGAAGACGACGATGCACCGCGCAAGCGGCGTCGGCGTGGTCGGCGGCGGCGGGGCGGCCGTGGCCGCGGTGAAGGCGAAGCCGGCAGCGAAGGCGAGCAGACCGAAGGTGCGAGCGAGCGCGATGCCGAAGCAACGGACGCCGAGCCGGTTGCTGAATTGGCCGAACCCCTTGAAGCCGAAGAAGCCCCGGCCAAACCCAAGCGCAGCCGCCGCAAGAAGGCCGATACCGACGAAGCGCCTGCTGCCGAGGTTGTAGCTGAGGAAGCGCCCGTTGCTGAACCGGTGGCTGACGAAGCCCCGGCCAAGCCCAAGCGCGTTCGCAAGGCCAAGGTCGAACCGGTTGCCGAAGAGGTCGCCGCTGCAGAACCTGCGGTAGTGGAAGCCTCTGCCGAAAAGCCCAAGCGCAGCCGCAAGAAGGCCGTTGAAGCCGAACCGGCGCTAACCGCAGAACCCGAACCGGTGACTGCCGATGCGGACGGCGGCAACGACGACGGCACCCCGCGTCGCGGCGGTTGGTGGCAACGGACCTTTGGCGACTGAGCCAGATAAAACGGGGCGCTGCCACACCAGGCAGCGCCCCGTTTCTTTGCTGAGCCGAGACCGCAAGTATCTGTTGTGACCCAGCCCACACCGCCAAAGCCGTATCACCATCGTCCAGGCGGCGGCTTTCGCAATCCGCCCGGCAGCCCGCCACGCCGCGCAGGCCTGCGCGATTTCCTCAAGTTCCTGCTATGGGACATGCGCCGCGCCAAGCTGCCACCGATCCCAGCGGGGCTAACGAGCGACGTAAAGCCCGATCTGACTGCACTCGCTGAGGACCAAATCGCCTGGCTCGGTCATGCCTGCTTCGCTATGCGGCTTGGCGGCAAGCTCGTCCTGACCGACCCTTATCTCGGCGAGCATGCCGGGCCGTCCGGCTTTGGACCCAAGCGTTTCCTGCCGCCGGCGGTGACTGCCGAAGAATTGCCCAACCTTGATCTGATCGTGATCAGCCACAACCATTACGATCACATCGATACCGTCGCGCTCAAGGCTTATCGCTGGCGCGCTGAGACTCCGGTGGTTTGCCCACTCGGGGTCGGCCCCTTGCTGCGCAAGCAAGGCTTCGCACAGGTCACCGAACTCGATTGGTGGGATGATTATCGGACGGGCGACCTAACCGTCACCGCCCTCCCTGCCGTACATTTTTCCGGGCGCGGCCCGTTCGATCGCGACAAGACGCTGTGGTCGAGTATGGCGATCGCTTCGCCGGCCCGCAAAGTCTGGTTTGGCGGCGATACCGGCTACGGCGAGGTGTTTCGCGAGATCGGGAAACGAGCCGGACCATTCGATCTCGCGCTGGTCGGGATCGGTGCTTACGAGCCGCGGATCATTATGGAAGCGAGCCACGCCACCCCCGAAGAAGCTGTGTTGATCGCGCGCGATATCGGCGCCAAAGCGGCCGTGGGCATGCATTGGGGAAGCATCATGCTCACTCCGGAAGACCCGTTCGAGGCTCCCGAACGTTTCCGCCGCGCCGCGCTCGAGCAGCAATACGGCGAGGACAACGCCTGGATCATGCAGGTCGGCGAAGTTCGCGGCTTTTAGGCCTTTATCGCTTCACCCCACTCGATCCACCCCGCCCAGCGCGGCGTTTTGGGGGCGTAGCGTGCGCCCAGCTGGTCCACCGCAAAGTCACCGGCAGCGATCGAACTACCCACCGGCCGGGTCAGGTGGCATCCTCCGGCGAGCCGCTTCCAGACCGGCTCGATCCGGTCTTGCCACTTCGCCACGCTGGCATCGGGTGCGCGGCCGTGTTCGGCGTAAAGCAAGCGCCCGCCAGGCTTCAGCACCCGGTGCATTTCGCGCAAGGTCAGCGCTGGGTCGGCAACCGAGCACAGCGTGAAGGTGCAGACCACGCAATCGAAGCTGGCGTCGCCGAACGGGATCGCCTCGCCATAACCCTCGCGAATATCGGCGCTGCGGCCCTGCGCCTGCGCGGCTTCACGGGTGTATTCCAGCCCCTTGGCTGAAGGGTCCATCCCGGCATAGCTCGTCACTCGGGCGGAATCATAGAACTGCTGGTTGATCCCGCCGCCGCAGCCCAGTTCGAACACCGCGCCGCTCGCCAGCGGGACGATCTTGTCGCGGACCTGCATGATCGCTGGCGAGCTGCACGCGCACTTGATGATCCGCGGCACCACGTGTTCGTCGTACCAATTGCCCAGTCCCATGGTTTGTTCTCCCTTGCCCGAGCATGGCACGCGCGCGGCTGGCGAGCCAGCTATCGCCGCGCGGCCAGCCAGCGATCGAGTGTGATCGGTTCATAAAGGCTTTGACGCTCGTTGCGGGCGAGTTGCGGCGCGACAGTTCGCTCGAACCTCGCCAGCCAATCTGCGAGTTGACCACGCTGCAGCGGGACCAAGGCAAGTTGGCGCGAAGCGTCGAGCAGGGCGCTGTGGATGCCTTTGGCCTTGGGCCCGATCATCCGCTCATCGATCAATCCCAAACGAAAGCGCGCGGCTTTGATCAGGATCTGCGCGCCTTTCGTATCGCCTCGGTCGAGCAGCAGTTCCCCGCCAACGATACCGGTGCGCAAAAGCGCAAGGTCGCTGGCCAAAGTGCGAAGTTCGGTCGGGCTTGGGCAGGCTCTGACCGCGCGAACATAGCTCGCCAGAGCATGGAGCTGCCCGGCGCTGGGCTCGCCGCCGGAGAATTCCTCGACGATCAGTCCGCGTAGGAAGTTCTCCAAGGCGTGTGAAGTCGGATCGCGGCTGACTTTTCCGGGCAAGGCAAGATCGGGGATCGGCTTGGGATCGAACCGGCCATCGGCGCGGGTCAGGCTGAAAAAGCTTGAGCTGACGTCGGCGGTTCCGGGTTCTCCGGATATACCGGCAAGGAAGAAGCCCGGGTTGCGCCGACCGTTCGAGTGGCAGCTGGCGCAGCTGATCGAAGCTCGCGATGCCTGGCCACCAAGCAGGCTGGGGGCGTTGAACAGGGCTTGTCCAATCCGCACTTCGTCGCCCGGAGCGGCAGGATCGAGGCAGGTTGCCGGCTGTTCGAGCAAGGTCGCGCGCTCGTGCCCCGGGGCGATCCAGGTCAGGGCGGTCAGCGCCGGTCCATCGCGTGACGGAGCAGCCGCCACGAGCGACGCGGCCAGTCCCATCGCCGAGATCAGGAGGCGGATTGGCTCGCCCTCGCAATCTGGTTGCGCAATTCGTCGGCCTGGACACAACCAAATCCGCAAATCTGCTCAAGCCGGGCGAGATGCGCCAAGGCGCCCAGCCGGTCGCCGCGTTGCAGTTTCAATTCGCCATAATATTCGATCGCTCCGCGGTGGTTGGGCGCGACTGCCAGCGCGGTGCGGTACCACGTGGCTGCTGTCTCATAGTTGCCTAATTTGCGATTGGCATAGCCCAGGTACGTTAGCAAATCGGGATGCGGGCCGGCAGCCCACAACGCACCCTGCAGCATCGCAATCGCTGGCACGTACTTTCCTTCGTTGATCAATGAAACGGCATCGACGTAGGTCTTGTCGACCGAAGCAAGCGAGCGCAGTTCGCGCGATGGTCCGAACGCTTGCGGCGTAGCCCCGGCCAGCGCGGCATCGATCATACCCAACGCCGCGTCGATCTGCGCGGCCTCGGGACAGGTTCCGGCGCATGCGGTCTTGCGGACGGCAATGGCATCGCGCTGCGCGGTGGCCTTGGCGGTATCGCCCTGCTTGATATAGCTGATGGCGAGATCGCGCTGCGCATCGATCAGGCTGGGATCTGCCTTGAGCGCGGCCTCGAGCGGCTTGATCGCATGCTTGTAATCGCCCTGCCCCATCAGGCTCGCGCCGAGCAGGTACTGCGCCGGTGCGTGGGTCGGCACCACCGCAACCACATGTTTGAACGCCGTGGCCGCTTTCTTGTAATCATTGGCTTCGAATGCTTCGATGCCTTTGCGGTACTCGACCACCGGGTCGTATTGGGGCGCGCTCATGCTCGGCATTTCAGAGCCGCCACCCCCACCACCACCGCTGGACAGAGCCGGCCCGGCAACGCCCAGCGCAAGAATCAGCGTCAGGGCTGCGAATGTGGCTGTACGGCGCAAGGTCATTACACATTTCCCTCCCAGGGATTGAGCACGATCAGTGCCGCTCGATCATGGAACGGCAGACCGCGCTTGGTACCGACTGCTTGAAGCCAACCTACACCCAAACCGGGGTCCAGAATAGTCGCTAACGGCACATGGCCAATTTGCATCCCGGTCCGAATTTTCCCTGCAGATTTCACGCAATGTCCCTGATGCAATTGCGATCGCAAAGGAACGAGCACGAATGTATTTGTTACCAGTCGATGCTTGCCTTAATATCACTTGGCAATGCCGGACACCCTCACGCATATGGTAGTACTCGACGCGCTGACCGACAAGCAGCGTGAAGTCCTGACTTATGTATCCGAGGGTCTGACCAGCAAGGAAATCGCCAGAAAACTGGGTGTCTCGGAGAGTGCGGTCAACCAGCGGATCGAAATGATCAGGCAGCGACTGGGCGGTTTACCGCGCGCGCAAATCGCCCGGCTTTATCGCCGCCAGAGCACGCTGCAGATGACCATTCCTACCAGTAATTCTCTTACAGGTAATCCAATCCAGCTTCAGTCGGCGCGCGGCCCCGGCCAAGCCAGCGCTGTGGAGGGGACTGTCGACCTTGCTGCGCCTCGCGCGCAACAGGAAGGCGGTGTGTTGCACCCCTCCACAATTTCCCGAAGCCTTGATCATGCATTCTCCGGACCGACCGGGCCGTGGATCCGACTGGGTGCGATATTCGCCTTGGCTGCGGCAGTGGCTGCAACCGCCTTGCTGGTCCTGAGCGTTGCCGCAGCGCTCGACCGGTTGCTCACGGGATGACCCTGTCGCTGTGGCAAGCCCTGTATGCGCTCTGCGGTTATTGGGGCTTGCTTGCGCTTACCCCGCTTTATCTGTTCGCACTGCTGCGCGGAGATGCGACCGCCAAAGCGCTGGCGCACGTGCTGGCGATTGGTGCTTTGCTCGGCACCTTCCTGGCGACGGAAACCGCAATGCAGGCAACGTCATTGCGCTTTGGCAACTGCCAGCTCAGTCTCAACATGCTGTTGCTTACAGCCCAGATCGTGCTGACTTTGCGCAGCCGCTGGCTCTATCCCATTGCCATTGCCGCGATGCAGTTGCTGATCGCGCTCGCCGACGCGGTCGGGGCGGCCGGGCTGGTCGGCCATCCCGGGACCATGTTCTGGCTCATCGTGCCGCCCGGTATGATCCAGCTGGCAGTCTTCACTCACGGCCTGATCGCGCATCGCAACCGACTGCCGCGCAAGGGCAAGATGCGGGAATTTGGCCAAACCGCCTGAAAATCCACGCGCGCGACTTGCTCCGCGCTGCAACAACGCTAGATAGGGCCGCGACAGCGGCCTGCGCCGCCAGCTACACAGGATCGACATGGCGACCTTCACCCTCCCCGCGAACAGCAAGATCGGACGCAACGGCACGGCGCATAAGGTTTCGGGCGTGGCGCGAGTGAAGAAGTTCACGGTCTATCGCTATGACCCCGACAGCGGCGAGAACCCGCGTTACGACACGTTCGAGATCGATCTCGACAATTGCGGGCCGATGGTGCTCGACGCGCTGATCAAGATGAAGTCAGAGCTTGATTCGACGCTGACCTTCCGCCGCTCGTGCCGCGAAGGCATCTGCGGGTCCTGCGCGATGAACGTAAATGGCCGCAACGCCCTTGCCTGCACCACTGCAATCGAGGACCTGCCCGGCGACATCCGCATCACTCCTTTGCCGCATATGGAAGTGATCAAGGACCTGGTCCCCGACTTCACCCATTTTTACGCGCAATACGCCTCGATCCGGCCATGGTTGCAGACCGTCACGCCCACCCCTTCGGGCAAGGAACGGCTGCAAAGCCCGCAGCAGCGCGAAAAGCTGGATGGGCTCTACGAGTGCATCCTGTGTGCCTGCTGCAGCACCTCGTGCCCGAGCTATTGGTGGAATTCCGACAAGTTCCTCGGCCCGGCGATCCTGCTGCAGGCTTACCGCTGGCTGGCCGACAGCCGCGACGAGATGACCGGTGAGCGGCTCGATGAACTTGAAGACCCGTTCCGGCTTTACCGCTGCCATACGATCATGAACTGCGCCAATGCCTGCCCCAAGGGCCTCAACCCGGCGCGCGCGATCGCCGAGATCAAGAAGCTGCAGGCGGAGCGTCACGTTTAAGTGAGTGATGATCGCGGTTTCAGGAGCGAGCCCGATCCGGACAATCCCGGCTGGCACACCTGGCGGCTGAACGACCCGACCCGCTTCAACAGCTGGATGTTTCCCAAACTGCTGGTGCGCCGCGATGACGACGGGAAGGCGCGGCTGCGGATGTTTCCCGAGCACCGCCACACCAATCTCGCCGACAACGTCCACGGCGGCACCGTGCTCGCGCTGGTCGATATCGCGCTGTTCGCCTGCTCACGCATGTTGGGGATCATCGAGGCCGGGACCGCGGTGACGCTCGATCTGTCGGTGCAATTCATCGGTGCGGCCAAGCCCGGCCTGCCGTGCGACGCGGTGACCGAACTGCTCAAGGAAACCCGCCGGCTGGTATTCCTGCGCGGGATTGTCGAACAGGAGGGTATCGGTATCGTCGCTGCCTTTTCGGGCACCATCCGCAAGCCAACCAGCCCGCGATGAGCGGCGTGCTCGCGGCGTACCGGGCGCTGGTTGCGGCCGGCGAGTTGCAGCCCGATCCGCAGCAGGCGGCGGCTGCCGAGCAGCTGGACCGGCTTCAGGTAGAGCTCGAAGCGATCCCGGCGCGCGGCAGCTTGTTGTGGCGCATAGCACGGCGCAAGCCCGAGCGACCGCGCGGGCTTTACCTGTGGGGCGGCGTTGGTCGCGGCAAGTCGATGCTGATGGACCTGTTCCATAACTGCTTGAGCATCCCAGAAAAACGCCGGGCGCACTTCCACGCCTTCATGATCGAAGTCCACGCGCGGCTGCGTGAGGCGCGCAAGAGTGAGAGCGGCGATCCGATCCCGCCAGTTGCGGCCGCAATCGCAGATGGCTTGCGGGTGCTCGCCTTCGATGAAATGGTGGTCAACAACTCGGCCGATGCCCAGATCATGAGCCGGTTGTTCACCCAGCTGATCGAGGAGCACGGGTTGTGCGTGGTAACGACCTCCAACCGCGCGCCCTCAGACCTTTACAAGGACGGGCTCAACCGCGAGCACTTCCTGCCGTTCATTGCATTGATCGAGCGCGAGCTTGACGTCATGGCGCTCAATGGCCCGGTCGATTACCGGCTTGAGCGGCTCGGCGGGATCGATAGCTGGCATACCCCGCTTGGTGATGCAGCCACCGCACAAGTGCGCGAAGCATTCTTCCGGCTAACCGATTACCCGCCAGAAGACAGCGATCATGTCCCTGCATCCGACCTGCAACTCGGCGGCGGGCGTCTGCTGCATGTACCCAAGAGCCTCAAGGGCGTCGCAGTGTTCAGCTTCAAACGATTGTGCAGCGAGGCGCGAGGCGCTGCCGACTATCTCGCGGTCGCCCACGCCTATCACACCGTGATCCTGGTCGGAGTGCCGCGCATGGGCCCCGAAAACCGCAACGAAGCCGCGCGCTTCGTCACGCTGATCGACGCGCTCTATGAAAACAAGGTCAAGTTGTTCGTCACTGCAGCGGCGGAACCCGACCAGCTTTACACCGCAGGCGATGGTGCGTTCGAGTTCGAACGCACAGCGAGTCGGCTGATCGAAATGCAAAGCGCCGACTATTTGGCTGCCGGGCACGGCGAAGCGTGAGGTGTGACGAAAAGTTCACTTTGTGATAATGTATCATAATGCTAGGAGCGCGGCGAAATCGCTGATTGGACCGAATCTTGAAATACCTGTTTCTGTGCAGCGCGGCCTTGCTCGCCCAGCCTGCTTTTGCCGATACCACTGTTTCTGCTGCAATATCTGCTGACTCCGTCAAGCCTGATGACGATGATCGGGCTCCTCCCGAGATCGTGGTCAGCGCGCGGCGGCTCGATGCGTCGCGCGACCGGATCGATCCTGCGATCGGGGCGAACGACTTCGCAATTACTCGGTCCAACCTCGATCTGCAGCCCGGAGGGGCCGATCGCAATCTGAAGGGCGTGCTGCTCCAGGCGCCTGGCATTTCGCAGGATTCGGATGGCGACGGCGATATCCATATCCGCAACGAGCACGGCAACATCCAGTACCGGCTAAACGGTATCACTGTGCCGCAGGGTTTCGGCGGATTCGGCGCCCTGGTCGATCCGCGAATTGCCGACAGCATCGAGGTACTGACCGGCGCCCTGCCCGCGCAGTACGGGTTCCGCACTGCTGGGGTGATTAATTTGAAGACCCGCAAAGGCAGCTTCGATTTCGATGGTGACGTCGGCATCTATGGCGGTAGCCGCAATTCGTTCCTGCCGAGCGTTACGCTGCGCAATTCGTCGGGCGCGCTCAACTACTTTTTCTCGGGCAGTTATCAGCGGAATGATCTGGGAATCAGCAATCCTACCCCGTCGCTCAATGCGATCCACGACACCACCAAGCAGTGGCGCGGGTTCGGCTATCTGTCTTACCTGACCGGCGAGAACAGCCGGATCACTGCGTTTGGCGGAACTTCGATCGGCAGCTTCCAAATCCCTAACGCTCCGGGTCTGACGCCGAATTATATCCTCAATGGCCGCAGCACGTTCGATTCAGCCAAACTCGACCAGAATCAGCGCCAGGTTTCGCATTTCGGAGTGATTGCATGGCAACATTCTGACGACAACCTGGACATTCAGGTCGCCCCGTTTATCCGCTACGCCAAGGCGCATTACACTCCGGATCCAAGCGGCGGGCAGCTAATCTTCAACGGTGTGGATACCGACCTGACCCAATCAAGCCTTGCCTATGGCGCACAGGCCGATGCCAGCATCAAAGTGAGCGACAATCACCGGCTGCGGTTCGGCGGGTTCGTCCAGCATGAAACCACGCAGACCGATACGATCAACCGGGTGTTTCCGATCAAAGAAACACTCGATCCGATCACCTTACTACCTGTGACCGTTCAGACCAGCGACGTGCCGATCATCATCCCTGTCCACCAAGGCGAAACCGGCACAACGCTTGGTCTCTATGTCCAGGATGAATGGACAATCAGCGACACGTGGACCTTCAACTACGGACTGCGCTTTGACCAGTTCGACGGCATCTTGAATGAAAAACAGTTGAGCCCGCGCGCCGGGTTGGTGTGGAAGCCGAGTGAGCGCACCACCGTCCACGCTGGCTATGCCCGCAACTTCACGCCGCCTCCGCTGGAACTGATCTCCACCGGAACAATCAGTGCGTTCGACGGAACCACCGCCGAGACACAGGTCAAACTGGCCGGTCCGGTGCACAGCGAGCGCGAACACAGCTTCGACATCGGCATGCAGCAGTTCCTGACTGACCGGCTAAGCCTGACGATCGATGCCTATTACAAGATCAAGTCGCAATTGCTCGACGAAGAGCATTTCGGCTCGACCTTGATCGAATCACCGTTCAACTATGCCAAGGCTTATGGCTGGGGGATCGAGGCGGGTCTCGATTACGAAAGTGAGCCGTTCCGCGCTTACGCCAATGTCGCGCGCGGCGAGCAGAAGGCCAAGCAGATCAACTCCAACCAGTTCTTCTTCGACCAGCAGGAACTGGATTACATTTCAAACCATTACATCTTCACCGACCACTCGCAGACCTGGACCGCCTCGGCCGGCGCTGCGCTCAAGCTCAAGAATCGCTTAGGTGAATTCCAGCCTGGCCTGGATTTGATCTATGGCAGCGGGCTGCGCGCCGGTGATCCGACCGGTATTGTACCGAACGGCGGCAAGCAGGATGGATACGTGCAGGTCAACCTGGGCCTCGCGCAGCGTTTCGGCGGCGAAGAGCACGGGTTCACGGTCCGGCTCGACGTGGTCAACCTGTTCGACAAGCACTACCTGATCCACGACGGCAGCGGAGTTGGCGCGGGGCAGCCCGAATACGGCCCACGCCGAGGGATTTTCTTGGGGCTGCGCAAATCGTTCTAGGTGCCCGGTCGGCTTGATAAGCCGCCGCTGCGCCCCATATCCCAGCCATTCCGGCGATCACACCGCGCCGATGTGGATAGTATCATGATCGACCTGCGTCCCTTTGCCAGCCTTGGCCATGCCGATCACGGCTGGCTTAACGCCGTGCATCATTTCAGCTTTGCAAATTACCACGATCCCGCCCGGATGGGCTGGGGCCGGATACGGGTGTGGAACGACGACACCATCGCCGCGCAGAGCGGATTTCCCCCGCACCCGCACCGCGACATGGAGATTATCACCTTCGTGCGCAGCGGTGCGATCACCCATCAGGACAGCCTGGGCAACAAAGGCCGCACTGGCGCGGGCGACGTGCAGGTGATGAGCGCGGGCACTGGCATCACCCATGCCGAGTTCAACCTTGAAACCGAACCGACCACGCTGTTCCAGATCTGGATCGAGACCGACAGCCAAGGCGAAGCGCCGCGCTGGGGCCAGCGCGAATTCCCCCGCGGGACTCGCGCCGGGAAGTGGGAAGTGGTCGCCAGCAACGCGCCGGAAGCCGACGATTGTCTGCTGATCCGTGCTGATGCCAAAGTCTTGGCGGCGACATTGCAGGCAGGCGAAACCATCGAACTGCAGCTCGACCCGCAGCGCCACCAGTATCTTGTCGCCACCGGCGGCGCGATCGAAGCCAACGGCACGCATGCGAACCCGCGCGACGGAGTTGCGATCACTGGCGTTGAACGGCTAGTCGTGAAGGCATTGGCCGATACCGAGCTAGTTTTGGTCGACTCGCGCTAATTCAAAGGCCTCCAGTGAACCGTCAGATTTAGGGCTAACGAATTGTTACCATCTTTCGGTTAGTCCGACTTCATGACCCACGGGACACTGCCCCGACCCGACCGCAATTCCGTTGCGCGCAGTGCGTGTAACGGGTTGATTTTGCGTAACTATTGCTCACCTGCGACCGCAAACGGAATGCCGCAATGACCTCGCCGTTCCAGCGCGATCCGTCGAAAAAGAAGCGGCCGACCCGGCTGCGGATTTTTGTCTGGGCGTTCGTGATCAGCGGAATTGTCGGCCTGACTATGTTGGCGACGCCGCTTGAGGACATCTTTCGCGGCGGTCGCAACCTACTCAGGCAGCACGATGCCGATCAATCGGTGGTAGTCGTCGCGATCGATGATCCAACGGTGCGCGAACTTGGTTCGATCAATTATTCGCGAACCAATGATGTCAAATTGGCGGAGAACCTGTTCGCCCGGGGCGCGCGGCGCATTTATTATGACAAGGCCTTCGCCGACCGTGTCGATGAAGCTGGCGATCAGCAATTTGCCGACACACTGGCGAAGTATCGTGGCAGGATTTTCCTCGGCGCTATGTTCCTGCAAAATCGCAATACGGATGCCGAAGAGGTCGTCTTGCCGACAGCGCCATTCAAGCCTGTTGCAGACGTACGCTCACTGATCGGAAGGGTTACTCCCTTTTCACTTTCAGCCGAACTGTTCTATTCGCGGCCCATCAAGGGCACAGATGTGCCAGGCATTGCCGTCGATATCGCCGGAGCAAAGGCGGTACCCGATGCGCTCTTCAGGCCAGATTGGTCGATCAAGGTTCGCTCGGTCCCAACCATTTCGTATATTGATGTCATTCGGGCTAAAACCTTTCCGCGCGATCTAGCTGGTAAAGATGTCATTGTGGGCAACACCACGCTGGCCTCGACAGACTGGTTGCAAGTTGCTGGGCAAGATTGGTTTCCTGGAGTCTATATCCACGCGATTGGCGCTCAGACTTTGCGCGAAGGCAAGCCGGTCAATCTTGATTGGTACCCGGCGTTCTTGGCCTCGATCCTGTTTACAGCCCTGTTCCTGAAGGCGCGGTCGCGCCGACAAGCTGCTGCCATTGCTATCGCAGCGTTCGTGTTTGGCCTCGCAGTTCCGTTCATCCTCGATGCCTTCCTGATTACTGCGGATTTCCTTCCGGCGTATTTGCTGTTCGGTATCTCGGCAATTCGGGCAACCTCACAGCGAGACCTGCTGGAAGCAAGTCGCCGCAATGCGGGTACCTTGATGCCCAACCTGTCGGCGCTCCGCGAAGAGCCGCTTGCGGCCTTGCGCGCGGTGGTCGCGATGCGGATACGCAATTATGCCGCAATCGGGGCAAGCTTTGCCGAACCGGTCGAGGACGAACTGGTTTCCGAAATTGCCCGCAGGCTGAATGCGCCGGGTCAGGCCACAACCTGCTACCAGGCCGAAGACGTTTTGTATTGGCTCGGACCTGAATTGGGCGCCAACG
>JARXKR010000160.1:2880-5209 GCA_030271565.1 Pseudomonadota bacterium | reverse complement strand
CTCGCCCCGGATACGCCCGACGCCGAGTTCTCGAGTGTGTTCATCGCCAATCCGGCATACGGAACGCGCTGTTCGACGGTGCTGCGGGTCGATAAAGCCGGGAATGGTACAATCATAGAGCGCAGTTTTGATGCGACGAGCGCGGCTACCGGTGAAATCAGCCTCGACTTCGGTTGGCCGACCTAAGCGTAACTGGCCGCCAGCAAATGCGGCCGCTCATTGGCCACCTTGACCACCAGCTCGCCGAACAGCCCGTTGACCCAGGCGAACCACTTGCGGGTGTATTTCGCCGCGTCGTCCTGATCGAAGGCTTCGTGCATGAACCCGGTCCCGGCGTGCGAATTCCGCAAAGTCTTGAGCGCGTCGGCAATCACCGCATCATCGTTACTCGACAGCGCGCGCACGATGATCGACATTGGCCAGACCTGCCGTTCGCCGATATGCGGCCCGCCCACGCCAGCAGCGGCTTTGCCGGAGAAGAACCACGGGTTGGCGTCGCTCCACACCGCATCGGCGGTGGTCCGCCACAGCGGGTTATCGGCGCGAACGCAGCGCAGGTAGGCGAGGCCGAGCAGGCTCGGCACATTGGCATCGTCCATGAACAGGTGGTTGCCAAAGCCGTCGGTCTCATAGGCAAAGACCTGCCGTCCATCGGGCAGCAGCATCGTGCCGTGCTGGTACACCGCCGCCTCGACCTCGTCGGCCAGCGCGCGTGCTTCGGCAGCAAAGGCGGCATCGCGCAGAACTGCTTCGGCGAGCGCCGCCAGTTCGCGCAAGGTCGCCACCGCGAACAGGTTGCCCGGAATGTTGCACGGAAAAGTGCAGGCATCGTCGGAAGGGCGAAAGGCCGAATGGATCAGCCCGGTTTTCCGGGTCGGCACCCCGATGCCCGCGAGCGTGGTTTCGGTCGGCTGATCGCTGCGCCGTTGGAACCGGTATGGCCCGGGGCTGGTCCGCCGCTGCTGCGTCTTGAAAGTCGCAACGATAGTCTTGGCGGCAGAGGCCCAGGTTTCGTCGAACGGCGCGGCATCGCCGCTCGCCTGCCAGTAATCGCAGGCCAGCCGCAGCACATAGCACAGCGAATCCACCTCCCATTTGCGCTCGGCCACCCCGGGCTTCATCTCGGTCTGGTCGATCTTCGACAAATCGAGGTTCGACATTGCGGCGGGATCGCGCATGAAAGCGTTGGCGTAAGGATCGATCAGCACACAGCGCGCGTGGCGGCGGATCAGGGCGCGGAACAGCCCAACCAATTGTGCGTCGTTTTTAACGAGGTGCAAATAGGGCCTTAGCTGCGCCGCCGAATCGCGCAGCCACAGGCACGGAATATCGCCGGTGATCACGAAAGCGTCGGGATGACCGCCGACCTCGCCCATGAACACCGTGGTATCGAGCGTATTGGGCAGGCAGTTCTGGAACAGCCAGGCCAGCTCCGGATCGGCGATCAGCGCAGAAACCCGGACGATCTCCGCTTCGACCGCCGAACTGACAAACCGCCGCGCGGAGGGTGCGGGACGCTGCGATGGGAACATGGAAAGGACCTCCTGCGCACGCACCACTCGCGGCATCAGCAGCAGCGCGGCCCCGGCGGCGATGAATGCACGGCGATGGAACTGGGCGGACTGCACTGGTGGCGTGGTGACGCGGTTGGCGCGGGATGTCGAGACAGATTGGCTCTCGCAAAGGCGCAAAGGGAGGAAAAAGCAGGGGAAGCTCGCGCAGAGACCGCAGAAGGGCGCAGAGATGCTGTGCTTGCGGCGCAGCCGCCCTTCAAACGTCGATTGGTTTCAACCTATACTTCGCCGATTGATATCAGCCTCCGGCGCTAACTCCCTCTCTGCGCCCTCTGCGGTCTCTGCGCGAGCAACCTTCTACTTCGCGCCTTTGCGCCTTAGCGAGCGAACAAATTCCTTTCTCCAATCTCGCGTGTTAGTCTTCGCCAAAATCAGCGGGAGACCCAAATGCCCACCCAGCAGCCCGACGGCATTCACCACATCGCGATCATGTCCGCCGACATGAAGGCGCAACTGACCTTTTTTACGCAGGTGCTGGGCTTCCCGCTGGTCGGGCTGTTCGACATGCACGGCGTCCCCGGCGGCAAGCACGCCTTCCTCAAGATGGCCGACGACAGCTTTTTCTCGGTTGTCGAACTGGGCGGCGTGGGCGACATCCTCTCGACCATCGGCATCACCCACGCGGGCACCGGCGCGGGCAAATGCGCGGCGGGCACAATGCAGCACATCGCCTTCCGCGCGCCCGACGAGGCCGGGCTTATCGCGCTGCGCAACCGCATCCGCAGCCACGGCGTCCCCGCGATCGGCCCGATCGG
>JARXKR010000160.1:0-2780 GCA_030271565.1 Pseudomonadota bacterium | reverse complement strand
GCTTACCCGCCCGAAACCCTGAAAATGATCCTCGCCACGCCAGACGAAGCGATCACCGCGCAGGGCAGTTATAACGAGCCGCCGATTCAGACGAGGCTAACTCTCACCTGAGCTGTGCTTTCCGCCAAATCGTTTTGCCCAATCGACCTGCATCAGCGCGACCAGAAGACCCAGCATCAAGACCTCAAGGCCGATCCCGATCGGGCTGGTGAGATAGTGTTTGAACGCCCCGCCAACGCTGGTCTTCTCGATACCCTTCGCCGATGCGGCGTAGATCGAATATGAAACGACGCGGCCGACAAAAAAAGCGGCGGTAAAGTGAACGAGGCGGATCCCGGCAAGACCGGCAGCTTCGAACAGCTGAGCCGAGGGGATTGGCGAGAGTGCAAACAAACCAATCGCTAGCAACGATCCGCGCTTACGCCTCTCGACTGCCTCGCCTGCTGCCATCAGGTTGCGCTTCCATTTCTCCGGAATACGGCTTCGGAGCAGGCGGAAGCCATGGGCGAGCGTGAAACGTCCAATGGCGGCAGCAGCGGCACCGATGAGAACCAGGGCCGACAAGGGCATCTTTGTACTTAGACCGTAAATTACGATTAGCGTCCACGTTGGTGGGCCAAAAGCAGGCAGCAGGTTTACGCCGAGCACCACCGCGAACAGGATCACATAGTCCGTAGCTAGTCTCCGGGTTAAGCTGCACCTTAAACTGCTGAGGAGCTTGCAGGGTTCCATTGCATGACAGAAAGTGCGCTCGAAAGCGCATCGGGGTGCGAAGCGCGATTGGCACTCGATAGAACCAACTGCTCATTTAGGGAACCTTGAACCAGGTTTCACAAACCAGACTCTTCGTTCCTGGAGGTATCACCACCCCCTTGCCTTCCGCCCCCCCTCCCCCTAGCGGCTCCAGCATCTGCCAAACAGGAGTCGAACATGGTCCCCCGCTATTCCCGCCCCGCGATGACCGCGATCTGGGAGGCTGAGGCGCGGTTCAAGATCTGGTTCGAGATCGAGGCGCATGCAACGCAGAAGCTGGCCGACCTTGGGGTAGTGCCGCAGAGCGCGGCCACGGCGCTGTGGGACTGGTGGGCGACTAATCCAGAGATCGACGTTGCCGCGATTGACGCCATCGAAGCGGTGACCAGGCATGACGTGATCGCCTTCCTCGATTGGGTCGCGCAGCAGGTCGGCCCAGAGGCGCGGTTCATGCACCAGGGGATGACCAGCAGCGACGTGCTCGACACCACGCTGTCGGTGCAGCTGGCGCAGGCGAGCGATCTGTTGCTCGCCGATTTGGGCGCGTTGCTCGCCGCGATCAAGCGCCGCGCGCTCGAGCACAAGTACACCCCCACCATCGGGCGCAGCCACGGCATCCATGCCGAACCGACCACGTTCGGGCTCAAGCTGGCCTCGGCCTATGCCGAATTCGACCGGTGCAAGGCGCGGCTGGTGGCGGCGCGCGCGGAGATCGCAACCTGCGCGATTTCGGGTGCAGTCGGGACCTTCGCCAATATCGACCCGGCGGTTGAGCTCTATGTCGCCGAAAAACTGTGCCTGACCATCGAGCCGGTCAGCACCCAGGTGATCCCGCGCGATCGCCACGCGATGTTCTTCGCGGTACTCGGCGTGATCGCCAGCTCGATCGAGCGGCTCAGCATCGAGGTGCGCCACCTGCAGCGCACCGAAGTGCTCGAGGCGGAGGAATACTTTGCGCCCGGCCAAAAGGGTTCGAGCGCGATGCCGCACAAGCGCAACCCGGTGCTGACCGAAAACCTGACCGGCCTTGCCCGCGTGGTTCGCGCGGCGGTCACCCCCGCGCTGGAGAACGTCGCCTTGTGGCACGAGCGCGATATCTCGCACTCCTCGGTCGAGCGCTTCATCGGGCCCGACGCGACGATCACGCTGGATTTCGCGCTGGCCCGGCTGACCGGGGTGATCGACAAGCTGCTGGTCTATCCCGAACGCATGCAAAAGAACCTCGATAAGATGGGCGGGCTGGTCCATTCGCAGCGGGTGCTGCTGGCGCTGACCCAGGCCGGGCTGGAGCGTGACGCGGCCTACCGGCTGGTCCAGCGCAACGCGATGAAGGTGTGGGAAAGCGACGGTGCGCTCAACCTGCTCGAACTGCTCAAGGCCGACAGCGAGGTTACCGCCGCGCTGCCCGCTGCGGTGCTCGAGGAGAAGTTCAACCTCGATTACCACTTCAAGGCCGTCGACACGATTTTCGCGCGGGTGTTCGGGGAATAAGCACCCCCATCCCAATCCCTTACCCGTCATCCTGAACTCGTTTCAGGACCCATCGTGCCACACTTCCGGAGCAATCGGTCGAGGCAATCCGGCACCGTCGTGCCGCCCAACAGGAATCCGGATTTGGGGCGAAATGGGCCCTGAAACAAGTTCAGGGTGACGAAGGTGGTTTGGTTGGTGCGCGCCATCATCGCAGCTTGCACCAAAACCTCGTCCCGCCTAGCTTCGCAGCAATTCGCTGATCGATAAGGAGAACCGAGCCATGCAGGCCATTCGCACGATCACTTGGGTCGTCGTCACAATCGTACTTGTTGGTTTCGTCGCCATAAATTGGACGCCTGTCCCAATTAACTTTTGGCCCCTTGCTGATGGCAAATACTTCGGCTTCACTTGGCCAGTTGGCTTTATCGCGTTGCTAGCCTTTCTCCTGGGCATGTTGCCGATGTGGCTGCTGCACAAAACTGCGGCGTGGCGGCTGCGGCGGCGGATCGGGACGCTGGAAAATTCGGTCCGCGCGGCGAGCGTTTCGTTGCCGG
>JARXKR010000159.1:2836-5265 GCA_030271565.1 Pseudomonadota bacterium | reverse complement strand
GAGCCGCAGCGCCGGTCAAGCTGATAGCCCGGCACCTCGATCGGAAGGCCAGCGGCGAGCCACGACCAGTGCCCGATGCACGGTGCCTCGCCGTTGCCATAGCCCTGGCTGAACACCACATCGTCGACCCGCGCGGGGTCGATCTTGGTGCGTTCGATCAGCGCCTTGAGGATGACCGCGCCCAGTTCGCCCGCAGTGACCGAGGCGAGTGCCCCGCCGAATTTGCCTACCGGGGTGCGGATCGGAGCGACGATAGCTGCGCGGCGGAGGGTCATGGCTTGTCCTTGTCTGATCTGGCGACGAGGCCGCTCTCGATCATGGTGGAAATTTCTTCGGGAGCGAGGCCCAGCACATCGGCGAGCACTTGTTCGCTGTGCTCGCCGAGATAAGGCGCGGGCTGGGGATCACCGACCGCCATCTCGGGCACGTTCACGAACGAACGGGTGGCGGGATAGACGAACCCGCTGGGGTTGGCGGGTGAGGGCCCGAACAGCGGATTGTCCGCGACCAGCTGTGGGTCGTTGGCCATCTCGAACATCGTGCGATAGTGCTCAAAGGTCGCACCGGCTGCGGTCAGTCGCTGCGCCAAGTCGGCATAATCAAGCTGGCCCGCCGCACCTTGCAGAAGCGCGAAAATTTGGTTGCGCTGGTCGAACCGGTTGGCATCGCTGGTGGCAAAGCTCAGCCCGCTCGAAGTCTCAAGCGCAGCGATCTGGTCCGCCACCCCCAGCGCGAGGATCAGCGCATTCCACTGCTTGGCGGTCAGCGCGGCGACCATGAACCGCTTGCCGTCGCGGCTGGTGAAGTCGCGGCCCAGCGCTCCCCAGATCGCGTTGCCAAGCCGCTCGCGGTCGCCGCCGCGGTACAGCATCTCGGCCATCGCGCCGCTGTTCGCTGCGGTGCCGATCGCCACATCGCCAAGCGGCACGCGCATTTCTATCCCCTCGCCGGTCGCATCACGGTGGCGCAGGCCGGCGAGCAGGGCGAAGGCGCAATAGGCCCCCGTAATGAAATCCCACGCGGGCAGCACCTGGTTGATCGGCGGCGCGCTGGCCTGGTCCCAGTCAGCCGGGCCGGTCATCAAGGGATAGCCGCTCGCGGCGTTGACGGTGAAATCCATCGCCTGACGCCCGTCGTGCCAGCCCATGATCCGCACCGAGACCAGCTCGGGGCACTCGGCTGCGATTGCCGCGTGGCTGAGAAACGAATCGACCGGCAGGTTGGTGATCAGCACGCCGGTTTTGCGCACCAGTTCGATCAGCAGCGCGCGGCCTTCCTTGCTCTGCAGATCGAGCGCGACGCTTTTCTTGGCGCGGTTGAGGTTTTCCCAGGCCAGGCTGCGGCCTTCGCGGGTCAGCAGCGCGCGGTCGTAGTCGAGCCCGCCGGCCGTGTGATCGACCCGGATCACCTCGGCCCCCAATTGCGCGAGGTACAACCCGGCGGTGGGCGAGGCGACGAACGAGGAAACCTCGATCACTTTGAGGCCGGTCAGGAGCTGGTACATGGTAACTGCCCTTCCAGCCTTCGCGCGCAAAGATCAAGACCCCGCCGGCGTGGCATTAGTCGCGCAATAGGCTTGCTTGGCGCGCGCATCGAATTACTGCGTTTGGCAAGGCCCCCGGCAAGCGCTAGCGGCCCACGCGGGACACGATGACCAATAGCCTCACTCACCTCCAGCGGCTCGAAGCCGAAGCGATCCACATCATGCGCGAAGTGGTGGCCGAAGCGGTGCGCCCGGTGATGCTCTATTCGGTCGGCAAGGATAGCGCGGTAATGCTGCATCTGGCGCGAAAAGCGTTCTATCCAAGCCCGCCGCCGTTCCCGCTGCTCCACGTCGATACCACCTGGAAATTCCAGGAAATGTATCGGCTGCGCGACCAGATGGCCAAGGACAGCGGGATGGAGCTGCTGGTCTATCAAAACCCTGAGGCCAAGGCCCGCGGGATCAATCCGTTCGATCATGGCGCGCTCCACACGGATATGTGGAAGACCGAAGGGCTCAAGCAGGCGCTCGATAAATGGCAGTTCGATGCGGCTTTCGGCGGCGCGCGGCGCGACGAGGAGAAGAGCCGCGCCAAGGAGCGGATCTTCTCGTTCCGCAGCGCCAGCCACGGCTGGGACCCCAAGAACCAGCGGCCCGAACTGTGGAACGTCTACAATGCGCGGAAGCACAAAGGCGAAAGCATCCGGGTCTTTCCGATCAGCAACTGGACCGAGCTCGATGTGTGGCAGTACATTCAGCTTGAAAGCATTCCGATCGTCCCGCTCTATTTCGCCGCCCCGCGCCCGGTGGTCGAGCGCGACGGGATGCTGCTGATGGTCGACGATGATCGCTTCCCGCTCGCGCCGGGCGAAGTGCCGCAGATGCGCTCGATCCGGTTTCGTACGCTCGGCTGCTATCCGCTGACCGGCGCGGTCGAAAGCACCGC
>JARXKR010000159.1:0-2736 GCA_030271565.1 Pseudomonadota bacterium | reverse complement strand
GGATATCGACGCCTACCTTGCGCAGCACCAGCACAAGGACATGCTGCGGTTCATCACTTGCGGCTCTGTCGATGATGGCAAATCGACCTTGATCGGGCGGCTGCTGTATGATTCGAAAATGATCTTCGAAGACCAGCTCGCCGCGCTTGAAAGCGACAGCAAGGCCACCGGCACGCAAGGCCAGGAGATCGATTTCGCGCTGCTGGTCGACGGGCTCGCCGCCGAGCGCGAGCAGGGTATCACCATCGACGTCGCCTACCGCTTCTTCAACACCGAAAAGCGCAAGTTCATCGTCGCCGATTGCCCGGGGCACGAACAGTACACCCGCAACATGGTAACCGGCGCATCGAGCGCGGACGCTGCGGTGATTCTGATCGATGCGCGCAAGGGGGTGCTGGTCCAGACCCGGCGCCACACCTACCTGTGCCACCTGCTTGGCATCCGCCATCTGGTCTTGGCAGTGAACAAGCTCGATCTGGTCGGTTATGATCAAGGCGTGTTCGACGCAATCGTCGCCGACTATGCCAATTTCGCTCAGGCCATCGGTATTTCGGAATTCACCGCGATCCCGATTTCGGGCTTCAAGGGTGACAACATCACCAGCCTTTCGCCGCACACCCCGTGGTATTCTGGCCCGACGCTGATCGAGCATCTCGAGCAGGTCGAAGTCGACGGAACGCGCGACGCCGCGCAGGGCTTCCGCATGCCGGTGCAATGGGTCAACCGCCCCAACCTCGATTTCCGCGGGTTTGCCGGACTGATCGCCAGCGGCACGATTCGGCCGGGCGATGCGGTGCGGGTGCTGCCCGCCGGGACCACCAGCACGATCAGCCGGATCGTGACGCAGGACGGCGATCTGGATGAGGCCCAGGCCGGCCAATCGGTGACGCTGTGCCTCACCGACGAGGTCGACTGTTCGCGCGGCAACGTGATCGCCGCAGCCGCTGCTCCGCCCGAGGTTGCCGACCAGTTCGAAGCAGGCCTGGTATGGATGAGCGACGAGCCATTGATCCCCGGGCGCGGCTACTGGCTCAAGCTCGCCACCCAGTCGGTCTCGGCGACGATCCAGCCGCCCAAATATGCAGTAAACGTCAACACGCTCGAGCATCTGGCGGTCAAGACGCTGGAATTGAACGCGATCGGCGTGGTCGAACTGACCACCGACAAGCCGCTGGTGTTCGAACCTTATGCGCAAAGCC
This sequence comes from Pseudomonadota bacterium, assembly GCA_030271565.1. Lineage (GTDB taxonomy): Bacteria > Pseudomonadota > Alphaproteobacteria > Sphingomonadales > Sphingomonadaceae > Novosphingobium. The sequence continues at coordinate 1,537 of JARXKR010000159.1, read as the reverse complement.
GCACGCTTGGCGGATTTATCCTGATCGACAAGCTGACCAATGCGACGGTCGCGGCGGGGCTCATAAATTTCAGCCTGCGCCGCGCGCAGAACGTTCACTGGCAAGCGCTCGACGTGAGCCGCGAGGCGCATGCCGCGATGAAGCACCAGCAGCCCGCGGTGCTGTGGTTCACCGGGCTGTCTGGCTCGGGCAAATCGACCATCGCCAACCTGGTCGAAAAGCGCCTCCACGCTCTCGGCCACCACACCTTCTTGCTTGATGGCGACAATGTCCGCCACGGGCTCAACAAAGACCTCGGTTTTACCGAAACCGACCGGATCGAAAACATCCGCCGGGTGGGCGAAGTGACCAAGCTGATGACCGACGCCGGGCTGATCGTGCTGACCGCGTTTATCAGTCCATTTGCGGCAGAGCGTGACATGGTCCGCAACATGCTGCCGCCGGGCGAATTCATCGAGATCTTCGTCGATACGCCGCTTGCCGAAGCCGAACGGCGCGACGTGAAGGGGCTGTATAAAAAGGCCCGCGCCGGAACCCTCAAGAACTTTACCGGGATCGACAGCCCCTATGAAGTGCCGGTACATCCTGAGCTACGGGTCGATACCACCCGAGAAAGTCCCGAGGCTGCTGCCGAGCGGATCGTCGATTATATCCTGGGCGCGCGGAGCGATGCATGGATGCCAACGATCTGAGCGACGCGGCGCTGGCCGCCAAGCTGGCGGGTGAAGCAGGAGCGCTGCTCGCCGACCTGCGCGCCTATGGTGACCGCACCGGCAAGGCGCTCGGCGATGCGGGCGACAAGGCTGCCAATGCGCTAATCTGCAATGCGCTGCGCAGCGCCCGCCCGCATGACGGGCTGTTATCCGAAGAAGAAAAGGACAATGCAGCGCGGCTCGAACATTCACGGGTGTGGATCGTCGATCCGCTCGACGGCACCCGCGAATATGGCGAGGGGCGCAGCGACTGGGCTGTGCATGTTGCGTTGGCGGTGAACGGGCGGCCCAGCGTCGGCGCGGTCGCCTTGCCTGGTGCCCATGGCAGCCCGGTGCTGCGCAGCGATCAGCCCGCAGAATTGCCGCACGCAGATGGCAAGCCGCGGCTGTTGGTCAGCCGCACCCGCCCGGCCGCCGAAGCGCTCGCAGTTGCCGAAGCGCTCGGCGGCGAACTGATCCCGATGGGCAGCGCCGGAGCCAAGGCGATGGCGGTGGTGCTGGGCCAGGCCGACATCTACCTCCATTCGGGCGGCCAGTACGAATGGGACAGCTGCGCCCCGGTCGCGGTGGCGTTGGCGCATGGACTGCATTGCTCGCGGCTCGACGGCAGCCCGTTGATTTACAACCAGCGCGATACCTACATGCCCGACCTGCTCATCTGCCGTCCGGAATGGGCGGAGCGCGTGCTCGCGCTCCTCTAAGCCTCCTACCCCCCCTAAGCCTCCCACCCCCGTTCGTCCTGAGGAGCGGCAGAGCGTAGCGAAGACGCGTCTCGAAGGACCGGGCGCGGCGGGTGGTTCGAGACGGGCCTTCGCAAGGGCTCA
>JARXKR010000158.1 GCA_030271565.1 Pseudomonadota bacterium | reverse complement strand
TCGGGCCGCACAACTTCCTTGGCGGCGCGCAGATGCGCCTTTTCGCCTACCAGCAACTGACCCATGACCGCCGAAAATCCCCCCAAAGTTATCCACAGGGTGAGTCCTGCCGCAACCGCCGTCAAGCGGAATCGCGCTGGAATCCTAGCGATTCGTGGTTAAAATTGGGTCAAGAAAAGGAGAACGAAACGAGTCCGGCACAGCATATGGAGTCCCGGGCGTGGGAGCGGACTCGATATGTAGTGGTGTGGCCGCGAGGACTCTTCGCTGAAAAAGAGTCTCCCCCGCTGGGGGAGGTGGCAGACCGAAGGTCTGACGGAGGGGGCATAGCACTCCTCGACCCCCCACCGACCCGCCTTCGGCGGCCCACCTCCCCCAGTGGGGGAGACTCTTTTACAGAAGCACCAATTGCCGGACCGGCGCGAAGCTCCGCCGGTGCAGAGGGCACGGCCCATGTTCCAGCAGCGCCGCGAGGTGCTCGGGCGTGCCATACCCGGCATTGCGCTCCCACCCGTAGTGCGGATGCAATTCGGCATAGCCGCGCATCAGCCGGTCGCGGTGTTCCTTGGCGATGATCGACGCGGCCGAAATGCACGGCTCGAGCGCATCCCCTCCGACAATCGGCCGCGCCGGCCAGCGCCATTCCGGGCGGCGCCCATGCGGGGTCAGGTTGCCGTCGATCAGGACCTCGTGCGGTTCATCGTCCAACTGCTCGCACAGCGCCGCGACTGCCAGCGTCATCGCCAGCATGGTTGCGCCGAAAATGTTGAGCCGGTCGATATCATCGACCTCGACCACCCCCACCGCCCAGCGGCAGCGCCGCTTGATCGCCGCTTCCAGTTCGGCGCGGCGGGCGGGCTTGAGTTTCTTTGAATCGTCGAGCCCGCCGGGGCGCGGCTTGCACAGCACCACTGCGGCGGCGACCACTGGCCCGGCGAGCGGCCCGCGGCCCGCTTCATCGACACCGACGATATGGCGGTCGATCAATGGCTTGGCATAGGACAAAGTCTGGGCGATGGTGGCGGGCATGACGTTTCGGTTCCTTATGGCTTTATCGCCGCTCGCCCTGCTCGCCGCAAGCTGCGGCAGCCCCGCCGCCGGGGATAGCACCAAGCCCTCCGCGGTCGAGGTGAAGGATCAGTTCAAGGTCGAAGTGCTGGGTACGTTCGACGAGCCGTGGGCGATGGTTTTGTTGCCCGGCGGCAAATCAGCGCTGATTACCGAACGCAGCGGCCATCTGCGCTGGTGGATCGATGATGAAAAGAAGAGTATCCTCGAAGTCACCGGAGTTCCAAAGGTAGCCTATGGCGGTCAGGGCGGTCTGGGTGACATCGCGCTAGCGCCGGATTTCGAGAAAAGTCACGTGGCATACCTCAGTTGGGTTGAGGCTGGCCCCGATGGAACACGCGGCGCGGTGCTTGGAAGAGCGACGTTCGGCAACGGCACGTTGGTCTTTGTTGCCAGTCTCGACATCAAAGTCATCTGGCGCCAGACCCCCAAAGTCACCGGACGCGGCCACTTCTCGCACCGCATCGCCTTCTCGCCCGACGGCAAGTACATGTTTGTGTCCTCGGGCGAGCGGCAGAAGTTTACGCCCGCGCAGGACCTCTCCAACAACCTCGGCAAGGTGCTGCGGCTTAACCTCGACGGCACCCCGGCGGCGGGTAACCCGTTTGCGGATAAGGGCGGCGTTTCGGCGCAAATATGGTCCTACGGCCACCGCAACCTGCTCGGGCTGCAATTTGATGCCAGTGGCCAATTGTGGGACCTTGAGCATGGCCCTGCAGGCGGCGACGAGCTCAACCGGATCGAGCCGGGCAAGAACTACGGTTGGCCGCTGGTTTCGGATGGGGACAATTACGACGGCAGCCCGATCCCGCGCAATTCCACCCGGCCCGACCTTGCCCAGCCGGCGATCAGCTGGAACCCGGTGATCGCGCCGGGCGATTTCATCTTCTACTCGGGCAAGATGTGGCCCGAATGGAAAGGCCAGGCGCTGATCGCGGGGATGGGTTATCCCGGACTGGTGCGGGTCAAGATCGACGGCGACAAGGGCCGCGAGGAGGCGCGCTATCCGCTGGGCCACCGCATCCGCGAAATCCGGGAGGCGCCCGATGGTTCGTTACTGCTGCTCGAAGACGGCAAGGGCGGCCGATTGCTGCGGCTGACGCGCAAATAGCATCGACTTTCGCGCCGCCGCGCCCTATCCGCGCCCGCCATGTCCGATGCCGCCACCCTGATCCCGCTCGACAATGTCGATCCCGCGCTGGTTGAAGCGCTGCTCGACCGCGCATTCGGGCCCGAGCGCCATACCCGCACTGCCTACAAGCTGCGCGAAGGGCTCGATTGGCTGCCAGCGCTGAGCTTTGCCGCGATCGACGGCGACGAGCGGCTGGTCGGCACGATCCAGTGCTGGCCGGTCGCGCTGACCGACCCGGCGGGGCGCACGCACCCGCTGATCATGGTCGGCCCGGTTGCGGTGCTGCCCGAGGCGCAAGGCGGCGGCTATGGCCAGATGCTGATGAGCGCGAGCCTGTCCGCCCTCGACCCGCGCGCGCCCTTGCCACAGGTGATGATCGGCGATCCTGAATACTACGACCGGTTCTGGCAATTCAGCGCCGAGCACACCGGCGGCTGGACCTTGCCCGGCCCGTGGGAACCGCATCGTCTGCTCGCGCGTGCTGCCAACCCGGCGGTGCTCCCCTGCGAAGGCATGCTAGGGCCTTGGCCTAGGTAGAATATTTCACACGAAGACACGAAGATGTCCTTCTGTGCCGCAGGCGAACCATAAGGAGCCCGGCATTTGGGATGACAGAGCGGCTCCGCCGCAAGCGCAACATCTTCGTGTCTTCGTGTGAACCATTGTTGTCCATCGGCCCGCGCTCTGGCATCGCCCCCGCAATGCCATACGAACCGCCGCCCGAACTTGCCGCCATGACGCTCGAGCAAATCGCCGGGCTGGCCGCAGCGCGCAAATTGCCGCCGGTGGATCAGTGGGACCCGCAAGCCAGCAGCGACAGCCTGATGCAGATCAAGGCCGACGGGCGGTGGTTCCACAATGGCGGCGAGATCAAGCGCCCCGCCATGGTCCGCGCCTTCGCCAGCCTGCTCCGGCGGGATGCCGACGGCCAGCACTGGCTGGTCACCCCGCATGAGAAGCAATCGATCGCGGTCGACGATGCGGCGTTCATTGCAGTCGATGTTGTCCGGCAGGGCGATGCGCTGATCTTCCGGCTGGGCACCGACGAGGACTTTGTCGCCGGACCAGACCATCCGCTGATCGCGCGCGGCACCACCGAATTACCCGCAATCTACCTCGCAGTGCGGCACGGTACCCAAGCGCGGCTCAATCGCAGCACCTGGCTGCAACTGGTGGACCTCGCCGGTGCCGATTTGTCCGTGACCAGCCAAGGCGCACGGTTCTCGCTGGTGCCGGGATGAAGGAACTGGTCGCGCGGCTCGAACGGCTCCACCGCGAAGGCCATGCCGCGCCCGGCGATCACCGCGATGAAACCCATTTCGCCGCGCGCGATCTAACCCCCGCCGCGGTACTGGCAGCAGTCACCGCGCGCGAGCGGCCGGGCTTCCTGCTGATCCACCGCCCCTCCAACATGCGCTCGCACCCGGGCCAGGTCGCCTTCCCGGGCGGCAAGATCGATCCCGGCGAAACCGCGATCGAAGCCGCATTGCGTGAGGCGAACGAGGAGCTGGGGATCGACCCGGCCGAAGTGACCGTGATCGGGGCGAGCGATACCTACCGCACCGGCAGCGGCTATGCGATCACCCCGGTGATCGCGGTGGTCCCGCCCGATCTGGAATTGCGCCCCAACCCGACCGAAGTGGCGCAGTGGTTCGAAGCGCCCGTCGATTTCGTGTTCGATGCGGTCAACCACACCGAACAAACGGCGTTTTGGCAGAACCAGGAAAGGCGCTACATCGAAATCATGTGGCAGCAGCATCGCATCTGGGGGGTAACCGCGGGGATCATCGCCAACCTGGCGCGGCGGATCGCGTGGTGAGTTTTGCTCGCGCAGAGTTCGCAGAGGGCGCAGAGGATTTGTGCTCGCGGCGCAGCCACTCAATGAGGCGACGCTCGCTTGAGACTTGCGGCGAAATAGATGGTCTGCCTGCGGCATATCTGGACCTCTCTGCGCCCTCTGCGAACTCTGCGCGAGTAAACTGGTGACTACCCTCCCCCCCGACACTCCATGGCTGCACCGCTTGGACCTCGCCGCATTGCTCGCTGCGCTGGGGCCGGGGCAGGCGCGCTATGTTGGCGGGGCGGTGCGGGATACTTTGCTCGGGCTGGCGGTCAAGGATATCGACCTCGCCACCCCGCTGGAGCCGCGCGAGGTGATGCGGCGATTGAAGGCACACGCCATCCAGGTGGTACCGACCGGGATCGATCACGGCACGGTCACCGCACTGCTGGCGAGCGGCCCGGTCGAGATCACCACGCTGCGCCATGACGTCTCGACCGATGGCCGCCGCGCCACCGTGGCCTTCGCGACAGGCTGGCAGGACGATGCCGCGCGGCGCGATTTCACCATCAACGCGCTCTATGCCGACCCGGTGACGCTCGAGATATTCGATTATTTCGGCGGGCTGGCCGACCTGAAGGCGAGGACGGTGCGGTTTATCGGCGATGCCCGCCAGCGCATCCGCGAGGATCACTTGCGGATATTGCGGTACTTCCGGTTTCAAGCGCGTTTCGGTTCGCTGCCTGCTGACGTAGACTCAGAAAGCGCCTGCGCCGAACTGGCCGCAACGCTCAAGGGCTTGTCGCGCGAGCGGGTCGGGATGGAGATGATCAACCTGCTCGGCCTGCCCGATCCCGCGCCGACGGTGGCGCGGATGGGAGAGTTGGGGGTCTTGGGGCAAGTGTTGCCTGAGGCGGATGTTGGGGCGTTGGCGGCGTTGGTGACGGAGGAAGCACGGCAGGGGGTCGAGCCAGATGCAGTGCGGCGTTTGGCGGCCCTGCTCCCGCCTGAACCCGCTCTGGCCGAGCAAGTGGCCGCCCGCTTCCGCCTGTCCGGCGCGCAGAAAAAGCGGTTGGCACTGGCGGCGGGACGCAACCCAGAGTCTCCCCCCTTGGGGGAGGTGGCATCGCGGAGCGATGACGGAGGGGGCCTATCCGCCGCACCCAACAGGCCCCCACCGTCAGGCGCAAGAGCGCCTGCCACCTCCCCCAGGGGGGGAGACTCTGGGGCAGCCCGCGCCCTCGCCTACCGCCTCGGCCGCACCGCCGCGCTCGACCGCCTGCTCCTCACCGGCCAAAGCATCGC
>JARXKR010000157.1:3267-5320 GCA_030271565.1 Pseudomonadota bacterium | reverse complement strand
GCGGTCGATCGCTTCGGCGGCTTCCTCGACCCCTTCGAACCAGTCATCGACCTGGCCCGCAACGATCAGCGCGGCGGCGGAGTTGAGCAGAACGGCGTCACGGTAAGCACCGGCCTCGCCGAGCAGCATCGCACGCAGAGCAGCGGCATTAAATGCTGCATCGCCGCCGCGCAGCTGGTCCAGTTCATGCGGCATCAGTCCGGCATCGAGCGGGGCGATTTCGCCGGCAAAGCGCTCAAGCCCGACGGTCGCAATGTGGCTGAGGCCCGCAATCGAAAGCTCGTCAAGACCTTCTTCGCCCGAAACCACCATCGCCGCTTCGGTGCCGAGCAACCGCATCGCATCGCGGTACAGCGCGATCAGGCTGGGGTGCGCCACCCCGACCAGTTGACGGGTCACTCCAGCCGGATTCGCCAGCGGTCCGGTCAGATTGAAGATCGTGCGGTGGCCCAGTTCGCGGCGAATCGGGGCGAGCCGGGCCAGCGCAGGGTGGTGCGCTTGGGCAAACAGGAACGCGATGCCCAGATCCGGCAGGGTCTCTTCGGCGAGTTGGCTCGCGCGGCTCAGATTGAGGCCCAAGGCTTCCAGCGTATCGGCCCCGCCGGCGAGGCTCGAGGCCGCGCGGTTGCCATGCTTGGCGACAGGTACGCCGCAAGCCGCCACGACCAAGGCAACGGCAGTCGAGACGTTGACGCTGTGCTGCCCGTCGCCGCCGGTCCCGCAGACGTCGATCGCGCCCGCTGGAGCGCTAATCGGCTTCATTCGCGCGCGCATCGCTTGCACTGCACCGGCAATTTCCTCGGCGCTCTCACCGCGCTCGTGCAGCCGGGTCAGCGTGGCAGCGATCTCGGCGTCAGCCATCTCGCCATCGAGCATCGCACCGAACTGCACTTCAGCATCGGCGAGCGAGATCATGCCAGTTCCTTGACCGGCATCCCGCAGATCCGCAGGAAATTGGCGAGCATGGCGTGGCCGTGCTGGGTGGCGATGCTTTCGGGGTGGAACTGGACGCCGTGGATCGGCAAATTCTTGTGGCGGAAGCCCATCACGTGACCGTCGTCCGAGGTGCAATTGACCACCAGATCATCGGGCACCGCATCGACGATCAGCGAGTGATAACGGGTCCCGCTGAACGGTGAGGGCAGGCCCGCGAACAGCCCGCTGCCATCGTGGCTGACCTGCGAAGTCTTGCCGTGCATGAGCCCGCCGCGCACCACTTGCCCGCCGAAATGCTGCCCGATCGACTGGTGCCCGAGGCACACCCCGAGCAGCGGCAGCTGCGCATCGGCGCAGGCCGCGACCAGATCGAGGCTGATCCCGGCCTCGTTGGGGGTGCAAGGCCCCGGCGAGATCAGGAAACCCTGTGCGCCGCTGGTGATCGCTTGCCCCGCCGACAGCGCATCGTTGCGCACGACCTGCACCTCGGCGCCCAGTTCCATCAGGTAATGGACCAGGTTCCAGGTGAAGCTGTCGTAGTTGTCGATGACCAGAATCATAGCGCAGCGGCCTTGGACCGGTTGCGCGCAGCGATCAAGTTTCAGCTTTTCCCCGCGTAACGGTCGCTCGCCCGCACCAGTCCGTCGGTAATCCCCGGTTCGGTATAGAGATGACCGCCATCGGGGACAATTTGCAGGTCAACCTCGGGCCAGGCCTGTTTGAGCGCCCAGGCGGCCGACGGGGGCGTGCAGCAATCGTGACGGCCCTGGACGATAGTGCCGGGAATGCCGCGCAGCTTGTGCGCGCCCGCCAGCAGTTGCCCGGGCTCGAGCCAGCATTGGTGCTGGAAATAGTGGTTCTCGATCCGCGCCACCGCGACCGCGTGATCGTCGGCGGTGAATTCCTCGATCATCGCCGGGTCGGGCAGCAGCGTGACGGTCAGGCCTTCCCACATCGACCACGCCTTTGCCGCAGCGAGACGCACAGCGGGATCGTCGCTGGTCAGCCGGGCTTGGTAGGCACCCACCAGATCGCTTTGCTCCGCCGCCGGAATGTGATCGCGGAAGGCTTGCCAGCCTTCGGGATAAAGCTCGCTCGCGCCGTATTTGTAGAGCCA
>JARXKR010000157.1:0-3167 GCA_030271565.1 Pseudomonadota bacterium | reverse complement strand
GGAAGGCTTGCCAGCCTTCGGGATAAAGCTCGCTCGCGCCGTATTTGTAGAGCCAGTCGGCCTCCAGCTGGCTGGCGAGGAATATCCCGCGCAACACTAGCTCGCTGACCCGTTCGGGATGCGTTTGGGCATAGGCCAGCGACAAGGTCGAACCCCACGAACCGCCAAACACCAGCCATTTTTCGTGCCCGGCCATTTCGCGCAATTTCTCGATATCGGCGACGAGGTGCCAGGTGGTGTTGTTCTCCAGACCAGCAAAGGGCGTGGAGCGCCCGCTGCCGCGCTGGTCGAACAGCAGCACATCGTACAGTGCGGGATCGAACTGGCGGCGCTGGCCCGGACTGATCCCGCTGCCGGGGCCGCCGTGGAGGAACACGGCGGGCTTGCCGCCGGGCGTGCCGCAGCGCTCCCAATGGAGGCTGTGACCATCGCCGACGTCGAGCATGCCCGAGGCGTAGGGTTCAATCGCGGGATACAGGGTTTGGCGCTGGGTCATGTCCATCAAACTAGCCTGCAGCATATTACTGGCAAGAGGTCATCGCCTTTCGACCAACAGAAGCGGCCCCAGCGGCACGGTCGAATCAAGCCGGTCACTGGCCGGATCCCAAAGCGCCGAGACCGAACCATCAAGGAACAAAGCGTCGGCGCAGCCCAGTCGATCGCGAAACAGGCGCACAAGCTTGCCGAACGAGACCGCTTCATTCGAGATCACGAAATGGACATTGCCCGCGCGATCGATCCCAACTGCGTTGCGGACGTACAGCGAATCGCCGTCAGGAGCGATGGCCGGATGGAGCCGCCCCGCGATCACCAGCATCGGGCCGGACTGGGTCGCAAGTTCTGGCAACAAACCGGGCAGGGCGGCAAAGGCGTCAGTCGTGCGCACATGCCACCCGTCCGCCTCGACCGAAAACACGCCGTTGGGCAACAAATGGAAATTGCCAGCCCCGCGCCGCCGATTGAGCGCGTGGAGCCTACGCGCCTGCGATATGGCCAAGCCGATTGCGAGGCCCTTGTCGTCGTACATTCCGCCATTCATCGCAAAGCGCACTTTATCGACGGCCGGTCCGAGCGATTGCGCCAGCGCTGCCAAGGTCCGCCGCTGCGGATCGATGACCAGCGCTATCCGGTCATGCGCTGGATCGGCGCGGCAATCGGTAAACCGGGCACCTTCGAATTCGATCGCGGTGCAGGCTGATGCGACTGCCGGTTTGGGCGGGGAACAGGCCGTTGCCAGCCCAGCCAGCGCCAACCACGCCAGCTTCATTTCGTCGCCAACAATCTCGACAGATCGGCTTTCCAGAACTTCGCCCAGGTGTGGGTGCCGTGGCCTTTGGTCAGTGGGCTGTAGGGGATCAGGATGAACCGCGCGCGGGGCATCTGGCGGGCCTGCTTCTGGGCGATACCGAGCTCGGGCGGGTTGATGAAATCGTCCGAACTGTTGATCCACAGCACCGGCACGGTGATCTTTTTCAGTGCCGGCGCGGGGTTGTAATTGCGCGAACTGTCGATCTGGTAGATCTGGTCGTTGGCGTCGGCATTGTCCTTGCTCCGCGCGGCGAAGCTTTGCGAAAGGTATGCCTCGGCCTTCTCGCGCGTCGGATAATCTGTCTGCAGTCCCCAGGCATTGCCACCGGCGATCATGCTCAGGTCCATCGCGGTGCGCAGCCCCTGCTTGGGCTGCTCGGTGTAATTGCCACCGTTCCACAGCGGATCGGCCTCGATCGCGTCGATCGACATCTTGCGCCACATCCGGTTGCGCCCGGCGATCGGCACTGCGTTGCAGGCAAACGGGGCGAGGCGGCGGGCGAAACCGGGGTACAGCTCGCCCCACACAAGCGCGTGCATGCAGCCCATCGAGGTGCCGAGGATCAACTGGAGGTGCTGCACGCCGAGCCCGGTGGTCAGCATCGCTTGCTGCGCCCTGACCATGTCGTCGTAGTCGTAGCGCGGAAACTTCATCCGCAGCCCGTCGCTCGGCTTCGAGCTCTGCCCGTGGCCGAGATTGTCGGGCAGGATCGCGTACCACTTGGTGATGTCGAGCACCTGCCCGGGACCGTAAAGCTCATCGGCAAACTGCGGCCGGAGGAACTGCGCACCGCTGCCGCCGGTACCGTGCAGCACCATCACTGCATTGTCGATCTCACCCTTGGCATCGCGGTGCGGGGTGTCCAGCGTGGTGACATGGACTTTGACATCCATCGTCTCGCCGGTGCCGAAGCGGAAGTCCTTGAGCACGACATCGCGCTGTGCGGCGCGTTTGGGCCAGTCTTCGGCGTGGAGCGGGGTGGCGATCAGGGCGAACAGGATGAAGAGGAGTTTGCGCATGGATGAAAGGTTAGCGAGTGTCACAGGGAAACGGCAACTTGCAAAAGTAGTGAAATTCACTAGATTGCCCTTTGCTATGAACATGCACATTACCGTTTCGGCGACAGAGGCCAATCGTAATTTCGCCAAACTGCTGCGCGAGGTTGGCCGTGGCGTGCGGATTACGGTTACTTCACACGGCACCCCTGTGGCAGAAATTTCGCCAACGAAAGATGAGGTCGCAGCCCGCGAAAGACGTCTGTCTGCGTTGGCCGCACTGCAAAAGGATTGGGCTGAACAGCCGCACATTACCATCGGGCCGTGGACGCGCGACGATCTTTACGACAGGGACTGGTAAAACTTGGCTGGGGTTGCGGTGGATACCAACATTCTGGTCTATGCGGCAGGCCTGCGGCGGGTCGAGGCAGATGAGCCCAAAATAGTTTTAGCCGGCGCACTGCTTAACGATTTGACCCGGTCAGGGCTGCTACGGATTTCGGCACAAACCTTGGCCGAGTTTCGGCATGTCCTGATGCGGCGCTCAGGCCTTGATGGCAGATCGGTCACGGCGAAAGTTGCAAAGTATCTTGCGCTCGGCGAATGCCTACAAACGAACCAACATGTTCTCGAGCAAGCATTCCAGCTTGCTGCAGAGCACAATCTGCAAACCTACGATGCAATTATCCTCGCGGCCGCTGCGCAGGGTGGCTGCGAAGTGCTCTATTCCGAAGATATGCAACACGGGTTCGAATGGAATGGCGTATTGGTGGTCAATCCGTTTGCCTGAGCGCCTGTCGGCTGGACTCTACTGCCCGAACCCCGCCTCACCCGCGACCCGCACAGCCTCGCGCGCGGCAGCG
>JARXKR010000156.1 GCA_030271565.1 Pseudomonadota bacterium | reverse complement strand
AAATTAAAACATTGTAATAGCCCCCGCTGCGCAGCAGAGAGACCGCATGACCAGCGCCGAAGCGCCCATGCACCTGCACGACTTGCCCGCCGATTTCGCGTTCGATCCGGCGCGCGCCTCGCGCATGATGACCCGGCACGGGCACGGCGGCTGGCTGGGGATCGCCTATCACGCACACGGGCCCGATTGGGTCGAACTGGCGCTGCCGTGGCGCGAGGAACTGGTCGGCGTGGCCGAGACCGGAGTGCTCGCATCGGGCCCGATCATCAGCCTGATGGACAATGCAACGTCGATGGCGGTGTGGACGCTTGCGGGACGGTTCACCGCCCACGCCACGCTCGATTTGCGGGTCGACTACATGCGCGCAGCCATCCCAGGCAAGACCATGATCGGGCACGGCGAATGCTACAAGCTGACCCGCACGATCAGTTTCATCCGCGGAATTGCGCATGACGGCGATCCGCTCGATCCGGTCGCACACGTTACCGGGACCTTCATGGCGACCCACGGAAATTACTTGTGAGCTACACCCTGCCGCCCTACGCTGCGGCGCTCGGCATCGGGGTCGATCCGGCTGAAGCTGCCAGCCCGTTGCTGTGGTTCGATTATTCCGAGCGCGTTTCCGGACGCCCCGGGTTCCTCCACGGCGGGGCGATGAGCGGGCTGATGGAAATGGCCGCAATCGCCGCGCTGCAGGCCGAACTCGAGCGGCGCGGTGAGGCGATGCGCTTGAAGCCGGTCAACGTCGCGGTCGAATTCATGCGCGGCGGAACCGAGCAGCGCACATTCGCCAGCGGCACAGTGACCCGCGCCGGGCGGCGGGTGGCCTTGGTCAACGCCACCTGCTGGCAGGACGATCCGGCCAAGCCGATCGCGCTGGCGCAATTGAAGGTGCTGCTCAGCCCCGCCGAATGATGACGGTGTTGCCGGGATGAGCGATCGCGCGCTCAGCGGCGGTCAGGGCGCGCCGCACCGCATCGGCCCGCGCCCGGTTGAGGATCGCAGCCGACACTGCGGCATCATGCAGCACCAGATCGGCAGTTCCGAGCCAACGGGCCTGGCGCAAGGTCAGGTCGTCGGGATCGTGCGATGAAATCGCGAACTCGTGCACCGCCGAAGCCGCATCGGGCGCTGCGACCAGCCAGCCCGCCAGTGCCGCCGCGCTGCGGTCATCAAGCGGATCGAGACTGCCGCCCTCGGCCAGCGCGGCATCAAGCGCGCGGCGCCGTTCGCCCGCCTGCGGCCAGCGCGCGCGCACCGCAGCGCGGGCCTTGCCCAGACCCTCGGCGAGCGCAGTCAGGTTGGCGGGGAGCAAAGTCTCGAGCCGCAACCGCAGTGCCTTGGCAAGACCGGCCGAAACTCCGCCGGTGCCCACTGCGACCAGCACCGGACCGCGTTCGAGCAGGCTGGGAACCGTAAAATCGCAGATGTCCGGCCGGTCGACGACATTGACCGGAACGCCGCGCGCCTTAAGCGCTGCGGCGACCTGCTCGGGTGCATCGAGCGCCACAAAGGCCAGCACCGCCTGCGCCTCGGGATCGTCCGAGACCAGCCCGCCAGCTCGCTCGACCAGCCGCCGCTTGGCCGCCGCCGCCTCGCCCTCGCCCAGCACGATCACGGTCTGTCCGGTGATGCGGTGGAAGAGCGGAAGGCTGTGCATTGGGCGACCCTAGCCTGCCCACCCCGCTGCGACTAGCCTCGCTTCGCTCGTCAAGTCTCGCTCCCCTCCCGCATGCGGGAGGGGTTGGGGGTGGGTCTGTCCGTTACTCAAGCCACTCCGGCACGCGCTCGGCGTCGGTGATTTGCGACGGCAGGATGCGGTCGGCAACCACCGCGTACTTGTCGCCGTCGACCATCACTTCGGGCACGAACCCGCGGCTGTTGTAGCTCGACGCCATGGTCGCGCCATAGGCTCCGGCGGTGCGGAATACTGCAAGGTCGCCCGCCTCGAGCGCGTCGATATCGCGGCCCATCGCGAAGGTATCGCCGGTCTCGCAAATCGGCCCGACGATGTTGGCGATCATCCGGCTGCCGTTGGGCTGGACCGCGTCGAAATCGTGCCACGCGCCGTACATGGCCGGGCGCGCCAGATCGTTCATCGCGGCATCGACCACCACGAACGGCGGGCCGTTCGAGCTGCGCTTGACCCGGATCACTTCGGTCAGCAGCACCCCGGCATTGCCGGTGATCGCGCGGCCGGGTTCGAACATCAGCCGGGTGTCCCAATCCTTGGTCACCCGCCCGACCATCGCACCGTAATCCTCCGGGGTGGGGAACACCTCGCCCGCGCGGTATGGCACGCCCAGTCCGCCGCCGAGGTCCATGGTGGTGACACTCTGCCCCGTTGCCCGTAGTTCGCGCAGCAGCTCGCCCATCTTGGTGAAGGCGGTCTCGAGCGGATCGAGGCTTTGCAGCTGGCTGCCGATATGCACCGCGAGCCCGCGCATTTCGAGGCCTTCGAGCTTGGCCAGCCGGGCGTAGATTTGACCAGTGCGGTCATAAGGCACGCCGAACTTGTTCTCGGCCTTGCCGGTCGAGATTTTGTCGTGCGTGCCGGCATCGACATCGGGATTGACCCTGAGCGCGCAGGCCGCGCGCTGGCCCCGCGCCGCAGCAATCGCTGCGAGCTCAACGCCCTCTTCCTCGCTCTCGATGTTGAACTGGCCGATCCCGGCGTCGAGCCCCTGGACCATCTCGCGCGGCAGCTTGCCCACGCCGGAAAAGACGATGTCTTCGCCCGGCATCCCCGCAATCAAAGCGCGCGCCAGCTCGCCGCCCGAGACCACATCGGCCCCCAATCCTTCGCGCTGCATCACCTTGAGCACCGCAAGGTTGGGGTTGGCCTTGATCGCAAAGGCAATGTGCGCGTGCGGCAGGTGCGCCAGCGCAGCCTTGAACACCCGCGCGTGGCGTTCGAGCGTGGCGCGCGAATAGACGTAAACCGGGGTGCCGACCTCGCGCGCGATCACGCTCAGCGGCAGGTCTTCGGCGTAAAGCACGCCGCCGCGATATTCGAAATGATTCATGGGAAGATAGCTTTCAGTCGGAAGGCGGCAGGTCGAACGGATCTTGAACGCGTTCTTCCGAACGTTTTCGCAGTTCGACGCTGCGTTCCGGCGCAGCCTGGGTGGTGGGTTTGAGCAAGGCTTCTGCGGTGGGCTTCTGTTCGGCACCATAGGGCGCGACCGGCAGCGATTGGCCCACCTTGGGCTTGAGCGCCGAGGCTGCTCCGCAGCCGGCCAGCGGCAGGATCAGGATGGATAGCAGCAGGCGGCGCATTGCAATCACTCCAGGCCCAGCGCAGCGCGCGCTTCGGCCACCCGCGCCCTTACCTGTTCGGGCGCAGTTCCGCCATAGCTGGCGCGCGCGGCGACCGAAGATTCGACCGAGAGCGCGGCGAACACGCGCGCATCGATGCGGGAATCGATCGCCTGCAAGTCTGTCAGGGGCAGCGCATCCAACGCCGTGCCGCGGCTCTCGGCGAGCTTTACCGCCGCGCCGGTGATGTGATGCGCCTCGCGGAACGGCACGTCGGCGGCGGTGACCAACCAGTCGGCAAGATCGGTCGCGGTGGCATAGCCAAGCTCGGCGGCGGCGCGCATCCGTTCCGTGCGGAAGGTTGCCCCGGCGATCATCCCGGTCATTGCCGCAAGGCACAGCTCGAGCAGCCCTGCAGCCTCGAACACCGGGGGCTTGTCGTCCTGCATGTCCTTCGAATAGGCCAGCGGCAGGCCTTTCATCGTCACCATCAGGCTGACCAGCGCGCCGATGATCCGCCCCGAATGGCCGCGCACCAGTTCGGCCGCATCGGGGTTCTTCTTCTGCGGCATGATCGAGCTGCCGGTCGACAGGCTGTCAGGCAAGGTAACAAAGCCGAACGGTTGGCTCGCCCACAGGATCAGTTCTTCGGCAAGGCGCGACAGGTGCAGCGCGCACTGTGCCGCGCAGGTCAGGTACTCGATCGCAAAATCACGATCGGACACGGCGTCGAGGCTGTTGCGGGTCGGGCTATCGAACCCCAGCGCGCTGGCAGTCGCGTCGCGGTCGATCGGGAACCCGGTCCCGGCGAGCGCGGCCGAGCCGAGTGGTGATTGGTTAAGGCGCGTTCTGGCATCGGCAAAGCGCGAACGGTCACGCGCGGTCATTTCGTAATAGGCGAGCAGATGATGCCCCAGCGTGACCGGTTGTGCGGTCTGCAAATGGGTGAAGCCGGGCATGATGCTCGCGGCGTGCTCGCCCGCGCGAGTGACCAGCGCTTCCTGCAACCGGGCGAGCCCGGCGTCGGCGGCATCGCAAGCATCGCGCACCCACAGTTTGAAATCGGTTGCGACCTGATCGTTGCGGCTGCGCGCGGTGTGCAGCCGCCCTGCGGTGGCACCGATCAGCTCGGCGAGCCGGCTTTCGGTGGTCATGTGGATGTCTTCGAGGTCCCAGTTTTCGGGCACGCCGTTCGCTTCATATTCAGCTGCAATGGTATCGAGGCCGCCGGCAATAGCCGCAGCATCGGCGATCGAAATGATCTCCTGCGCGGCGAGCATCGCGGCATGCGCCTGCGAGGCGGCGATGTCCTGCCGCCACAAGGCCTTGTCGAACGGGATCGAGGCATTTATCTCGCGCATGATCGCCGACGGCCCGCCGGCGAACCGGCCGCCCCACATGGCGTTGGCCCCTTTCGGATCGGAACCGCCCTTGTTGTCTTCGCCTTCGCTCAAGCTCGCCATCCTCAGCTGCGCCGTGCTGCTCGCCGGGTGCGATAGGCAAAGCGCGGACAAGGCGCAACCGCCAGCGAGTTCGAACGCGGCGGTAACGCCAGCCCAGCCGGTGGCGGGCGGGGTCGATCGCAGCCACAAAGGCAGCGCGCTGCCCGACTTCCAGCTCAAGGACCCGGCCGGCAAGGAACTCAATCTGGCGAGCCTCAAGGGCAAGCCGCTGCTGATCAACCTGTGGGCGACCTGGTGCGCGCCGTGCGTCGCCGAACTGCCCCAGCTCGATGCGATCGCGGCAAGCCATCCGGAACTCAAGGTGCTGACGGTCAACCAGGATACGGAGAAGTTGGAGAAAGTCGCCCCGTTCCTCATGGCGCACGGCGCGAGCCACCTCGAACCGTGGCTCAATCCCGACAACTCGCTGACCTTCCAGTTCGGCGCCGAGAACCTGCCGGCGACCGTGCTTTACGATACGGCCGGGCGCGAAGTATGGCGCACGGTCGGTGGACGCGACTGGACCAGCACCGATACCGCAGCGTTGCTGGCTGAAGCTAAATAGAAGGATGTCCCTGGTGGGCGCTGACGGGCTCGAACCGCCGACCCTCTCGGTGTAAACGAGATGCTC
>JARXKR010000155.1 GCA_030271565.1 Pseudomonadota bacterium | reverse complement strand
TCATCTTGTTGGCCTCGATGTATTCGGCCAGTTCGCCCGCGATGTAGCTGGGGCCGTTATCGCTGAGCAGCCTGGGCTTGTGCAGCACCGTGGCGTGATCGAATCCGACTTTATTTACAGACCGCCTGTGCGGCTTTCCATGCCAACGCGAACGGTTTCGACGCTGATCGACGCGCTCAAGCGTGGGGGACCCCGTCAAACCGCCGATAGGTGAGGCGCTTGCCCGCGATGCCTAGAAGCGCTTGGCGCGACCGATCAGGATCGTTGAAACCAAGGGCAACGCGGTTGTTATAGCGGAACTCGAACTCGGCAAGATAGCGGTGCAAATGCTGTTCGCCGCAGTGTTGGTAGATGCCCTTCATCCTGCGCTTGAAGATGCTGAAATAGCCTTCGACGGTGTTGCTGTGGTTCTCTGGATTGGCCGGATCGACATAGACGCCGGTGCCGTGGGAAGTGGTGCCGTGGCCTGCGAAATAGTCGCGCACCGGACGATAGCCCCAATGCTCGTCAGTGTTGATCGTGGCTTCGCGAGCGACGTTCGCCAGAACAATCGGCATAAGGTGCTTGGCCGTGGTGCCTTCGACAACCAAGGTGCGAGCCTTGCCGGTGTTGCGGTCGATCAGCGCTACCACCTTCATCTTGTGGTGGAAGGCGGCTTTCTTCTCTTTGCCCTTCAAGCGGCCAATGAACGTTTCGTCCACCTCGACAATTCCACCGCCGCCGCCGAACTGTCCTACATGGCCGTCGCGCATAGCTTCGCGAATGCGATGGGCCAGAAACCACGCGCTCTTGTAGGTGATTTCAAGAATGCGGTGCAGTTGATGGGCGCTAATGCCCTTCTTGCTGCTGGTCATCAGATAGACGGCCTGCAACGCCTTGTGGAGCGGCAAGCGCATATGCTCGAACACAGTGCCAACCTTGGCGGTGAACTGGCCCTTGCACTGTCCACAGCGCCACAAACCTTCACGAATGCGCTTCGCAAGGTTTGCCTTGACCTTGGTAATCCGATCAACGCCGCCGCAATGCGGGCAAACTGGCATCCCCGCCCAAACGATCTTTTCGAGGTGGGCGAAGGCCGCTTCTTCGCTGTTGAACTCGGGGCGGGACAGGGCAGACATGACATTGATTCCGTTCGAGGAATTTTATGTCACAGCCTTATCGTGTTTCCAAGGTATATGATCGCCTAGGCGTCTAATGTATCTTACTGGCTCTGACTGGGCGTTCGTCGAGCCCGATCTCGCAACAACGGGGGCCGGGTCCCCGCCGCTTGAGGTCTTTGGCCGCCACCTTGACGGAATGCGGCACCGAATATATATCGTAAGATATGTCGAGAGATACAACGAGCGATATTACTCCTGCCTTTGCCACAGACTATTCAGGAGAACGCCCTCACTGGAACCGAGGCGGCAGAGGAGGGAGGCCATGGGGCGGCGGCGGAGGGCTTCTACCAAGCGGGCGAAAGCTTTCCGCAGGTGACCTTCAACTGGTGATCCTGCTGCTCCTCGATGAGAAGCCAGCCCATGGCTATGAGTTGATCCGCGAGCTGGAGGAGCGTTCGCAGGGCTTCTATGCCCCCAGTCCCGGCGTCATCTATCCGGCGCTGGCCTATCTCGATGACGTGGGCCATGCCGACGCCGAGGCGGATGGCAAACGGAAGCTCTATCGCATCACCGACACAGGTCGCCTGCATCTCGACGCTCACCGGACCAACGGCGAGGCGATGCTCGATGCCCTCAAGCTCAAGGGCAGACGCATGGATCAGGTCCGGGAGGCTTATGCCGGCCTCCTCGATCCGACCATCGCAGACGAACGCCACCGCGCCTTTGTCGCTCTGAAAGAAGCGTTCATCAGCACCAAGAACGGCTCGCCGGAGGAGGCGCGGCGTATCACCGAAATCCTCCAGCGCGCAGCGGCCGAAATTCTCGGCCCCAAAACCTGAACCAAAGGTATTTTTAATGTCCATCCGCCGCATGAACCACACCGTCCCATCGGTCAGCGACCTGGAAGCCTCGACGATCTACTACCGCGACCTACCCGGCTTGCGCCTGGTCGCGATCCTCCCGGCGACCGCGCATTTCAGCGAGATGCGCTTCTTCCACTCTAAAGTCGGGTCCAGCAACCACCACGACCTCGCGATCATCGCGAACGCGACCACCAAGCTTGCTGGCCGAGGCGAACCTACGCCGCCGGGTCTTTTCCACATCGCGTTCGAGGATGGCACGCTGGACGAACTCCAGGACATGCAGGGGCGTCTGCAGGCCGCGAAAGCCTTTGCCGGTAGCACCCATCAAGCCGGGCATCTGTCGCTATACAGCAACGACCCCGACGGCCTGGCGGTGGAAATCCTCTGGCGCGCGCCGCGCGAGTCCTGGTCCTACGAGGACGAGATGGTCCGTCACCCCCTTGATTTCGACGCGGTCAAGAAGCGTTGGGGCGGTCAGCGCGCAACCGGTTCGGCCGCCGGTGAAGCGGCATGAGCGGCCCGCGAATGGAAACCTCCCACCAGGCCGAAGCCTCAGAGCGTCACGTGGTCCAGCGCATGCGCCATGACAGCCGTCGCCGGGTGCTGACGGTGACGGACATCATCTCGTTGACGCCTAAGATGCTTCGCATCGCCTTCCACTCACCGGAACTCACCGATTTTGTGAGCCTCGGCGCGGACGATCACGTGAAGATTTTCTTGCCTGACGGTGCAGGTGGAACCCTCATGCGGGACTATACGCCCCGTGCGTTCGATACCGCCGCCGGCACGCTGATTGTCGACTTCGCGCTGCACGAAGCGGGCCCCGCAACAGCATGGGCTATCCAGGCGAAACTTGGTGACGAGCTACACATTGGTGGGCCGCGCGGCTCGCAGGTCGTGCCTGATGATTTCGACTGGTATCTGCTGATCGCCGACGAAACCGGCATAGCGGCGATCGGTCGGCGGTTGGAAGGGCTTCGTTCCGGTGTCGCCGTGACGACCGTCATCATCATCGACGACATGGCTGAGACCCAGTCAATTTCGACGCCCGCAGCCTGGACTCCGCTTTGGGTGTGTCGTGAGGGACAGCCGCTAGGCGACGCTGAACTCCTGCGTAAAACCCTCGAGAGGTTGGAACTGCCGGCGGGCGACGGATACATCTGGATCGCCGCTGAAGCGTCGGTAGCGAAAACCCTTCGCGGCTACTTCCTCGACGAAAGGCGCCATCCCCCACGCTGGCTGCGCGCATCGGGATACTGGCTCAGAGGTGAGGCAGGAGCCCACGAAAACTTCGGCTGATGTGGGCGCTGATCTGCGCGGCTGCGCCCTAGGTCAGATCGGTTTGAAGGATGCGTCGCTGCTTTCCGGCGCAACCAATTCGGCTAGACAGGCCTCTGAGTTGATTGGCGGCTTTGGGCTGAGCGGCTTCGTTCGAATTAATTGCGACTAGCGCCTTCACTTTAATTGAAACCGACCGTTCAAAATGAACTACTCTCGACGGAGACCTAAGGATGTCCAAACCTGCCAACGCCCCCACCGAGCCGCGGAGCATTATCCCTAATCCGCAGGTGAACCCCCAACTGGGGGCAGCGGCAGTGGGCACTTTCCTCCGCCGAGCTCCTTCCCTGCCATGTGACCTAACAGTGTACGTCGGCGTCGGCCACGCCGTGGCCGAATGATGGGTGCGCTGACCGACGCCCCGTTAGAGGTCCTCGCAGAACTGGTGACAGCCAGTCATATCCTAGCTGACCAGGGCGTCGTCGACGGGTTCGGCCACGTCAGCATACGGCATCCGGGCCGGGCCGACCGCTACCTGTTACCCCGCAGCAAAGCGCCTGAGTTGGTCGAGGAGAGCGACATCCTGGAGCTCACTCTGAGCAGCGAGGTGGTCTCGCCGGGTGAGCACCGCCCCTTCCTGGAGCGCTTCATCCATGGGGAGTTGTACCGCGCCCGGCCCGACGTGATGGCGGTGGTGCACAGCCACTCGCCCTCGGTGATCCCCTTCAGCGTGGCGCCCTCGGTCCCGCTGCGCTCGGTCTCGCATATGGGCGCCTTCCTGGGGACGAGGACGCCGGTGTTCGAGATCCGTGAGGTGCGAGGCGAGGCGACCGACATGCTGGTCCGCGACCCGGATCTCGCGCAGGCACTGGCCAGGACGCTCGGCGACCGCTCGGTCGTGCTCATGCGCGGCCATGGCTCCACGGTGGTCGGCGCTTCCCTCCGCCAGGCGGTGTTTCGGGCGGTCTATGCGGAGTTCAATGCGCGCATGCAGCTCCAGGCGATGCAGTTGGGCCCAGTTATCTACCTCACCGCAGAAGAGGGCGAAGCTGCAGCAGCGACCAACGACGGCCAGATCGGTCGCGCTTGGGACCTTTGGCAGAAGAAGGCGGAGCGCAACCGCGTCGGGCTGTAGTTGGCGACACCTTGACTGGTCGAACTGATCACGACGGGCGAGCGCTTGATCGAGCACGATCGAGGGGATCCTGGGCATGTAGGCGTCCCACGGCGCGGGGCAAGATAAGATCGTCCCAACGCGAGGTGTCTGGGTCCTTCGCCCGATTGCACGGCAGCGGGGCGATCCTGGCGAACGGCGCCGGCGCTTGACGACAGCGGGCGCGAAAGCGCGGCCCGAGCCGGGTGCCAGATCACTCATGCAAATGGACCTTGGTTGGGCATATGACTAGACAAAGCCCGCGACGCTCCGGCCTGCTGGGAGCGGCGGTCGCGACCCTGGTCTCTCGTGCTTCGGTCGCCTCCGCCGCGACCCCCGGGAACCGCGCACGGGCTGCTGCCCTATGCCACGGCGGCAGCCGACACCGACGAGACCCGCATCGCTGAGCTCCTGATCGCCAATCACTCCTCGGGAATCGGAGGGTGTTCGATGGCTTCGGCACATCAGTGTTCGCTCGTTGAATAATCCGACATATAAACCGGGCCTTCGGTCGATCGGGTCGCGATACGCCCCCTGACCGGCTCCAGTGGAGGTGGTTTGGTTTCCGCTAGCCGCATCCTGGTCCACCATCGGTGGTTCGCCTTCGGCGACGTTAGTATGCGCCGCCTTGGGCAGACCGACCGCTCTCCTGGCTCGCAGCAAGGTCCCGAATTTCTCATACTCCCGACTGGCCGACTAAGTTGCGGACTTTCGGCCGGGCAAGCCGGTGTGGCGTCGGCATCGCGGTGTTTTCCGCCCATCCGTCACGGGCTCGTCGATGACGTTGGAAGGAACGCATCGGGCCTGATCGCCACCATACTGGGGTCGATCAGGTTTCGGCCGGACGCTACGCCCTTGATGGTCGGGCGCTACATCACGGCCGCCTACTGGTTCACGGCCTCGACTTCGTTCGCCAACCCGGCGGTGACTATCGCGCGCAGCCTGTCGAACAC
>JARXKR010000154.1 GCA_030271565.1 Pseudomonadota bacterium | reverse complement strand
GTGCGCAGCATCTCGGCTTCGGTCTTCTGGACCAGGTCGCCGATGTAGATGATGTTGTCGTTCTTGAGGCAGTTGGCGCTGCGCACCGACAGTTCGAGCTCGTCGACCTTCTTGAGCAGGTAGCGGTTGAGCTGGTTGGTATCGCCTTCGTCGCTGGTCGGCGCGGCCATCCCGATCATCGGCGAACCGCCCACCGGCATCGCATCCTCGAAGTGCACGAACAGCGACAGCTGGTCCTGCAGGATCCGCGCGGCAAAGGCCACCGCGTCTTCGGGCGAGACGGTGCCGTCGGTTTCGATCGTCAGGCTGAGCTTGTCGTAATCGAGCTCCTGCCCGATCCGGGCGTTGTCGACCTTGTAGCTGACCTGGCGCACCGGCGAGTACAGCGAATCGATCGGGATCAGGCCGATCGGCGCGTCGATCGGGCGGTTGCCCACGGCGGGCACGTAGCCCTTGCCGCTGTCGGCGGTGAGTTCCATGTTGAGCGTCGCGCCCTCATCGAGATGGCAGATCACCAGATCCTTGTTCATCACCTCGATATCGCCCGACACCGCGATGTCGCCCGCGGTCACTTCGCCCGGGCCGGTGGCCGACAGCTGGAGCCGCTTGGGGCCTTCGCCCTGCATCCGCAGCGCGATCTGCTTCACGTTGAGCACGATGTCGGTGACGTCTTCGCGCACGCCGGCGAGCGAGCTGAATTCGTGGAGCACGTTCTCCATCTTGATCGAGGTGATCGCGGCGCCCTGCAGCGAGGACAGCAGCACGCGGCGCAGCGCGTTGCCGAGCGTCAGCCCGAAGCCGCGCTCAAGCGGCTCGGCAATGAAGGTGGCGCGACGCTTGGCGTCGTTACCCGACTTCACCTCGAGCGTGTTGGGCTTCTTAAGTTCCTGCCAGTTCTTGATATTGACGGTCATGAAATTCCCCTTGGGGTTTGTTCTGGCGGGAACGGCCGTGGTTTTTGTTCAGAAAACCGGCGGCCGATCCGAATTTGCGGCGGGCTGCCCCGCCGCGAACGGGTGATCAGACGCGGCGGCGTTTCGAAGGCCGGACCCCGTTGTGCGGGATCGGGGTGACATCGCGGATCGAGGTGATCGTGAAGCCGACCGCAGCGAGTGCCCGCAGCGCGCTTTCGCGGCCCGAACCCGGGCCCTTCACTTCGACTTCGAGCGTGCGGACGCCATGTTCGGCGGCCTTCTTGCCGGCGTCGTCAGCTGCAACCTGCGCTGCGTATGGCGTCGATTTGCGGCTGCCCTTGAACCCCATCGTGCCGGCGCTGGACCAGCTGATCGCATTGCCCTGCGCGTCGGTGATGGTGATCATGGTATTGTTGAAGCTGGCGTTCACATGCGCGATGCCGCTCGATATGTTCTTCCGCTCCCGCTTTTTAATGCGCTGGGGTTCGCGTGCCATGGTATCTATCCTGTCAAATAAGCAAAGGGACGGCGGTGGACCTGACGGGCCGGTGAGCCCGCTCGTCCTGAGCCTGTCGAAGGATTATTTCTTCTTGCCGGCGATCGCCTTGGCCTTGCCCTTGCGGGTGCGGGCGTTGGTGTGGGTGCGCTGGCCGCGAACGGGGAGCCCCTTGCGGTGCCGCAGCCCGCGATAGCAGGCCAGGTCCATCAGGCGCTTGATGTTCATCGAGGTGTCGCGGCGAAGATCGCCTTCGACCATGTGCTCGGCATCGATCGTCTCGCGGATGTGCAGGACTTCCTGGTCAGACAGATCCGAAACGCGCCTGGCGGGATCGATCCCCACCTTGGCGGCGATCTGCTTTGCCTTAAATGCACCGATACCGTGAATGTAGGTCAGCGCGATGACCACGCGCTTGTTGGTGGGGATGTTCACCCCGGAAATACGAGCCACTTATTTCTCCATGCTCCACAGGTAGTTACGGATTTCCGCAGCCCCCTATCTCAACGCCTCAACTGCGAAAAACGGCAAAAAGCCCAGCGGGCGAGCACTACGGCCTACGCCTTCCGGACTGACCCCGAAATTCGGTTGAACGGGGCGCTTAGGGCGATTCGTGATACATGTCAACGCCTCGCCAAGCACAAGGCAAGCACCCGCTCCGGAACAGCCCGGAAGGGTCAAAGTGCTGCTGCGAGACTACTCCGACGAAGTGAAATGTCAAAGCCCGACTGCCGCAGCGGACGCTCAACCTGGCGCTGCATGTGCAGCCGACACGGCGGCATCAAGTACCTTCGCGAGGCTGGCGAGCTGCTGTGAGAGCATCCCATCGACCGCCGGGGCGATCTCCTCGCCTTTCATCCGCATATAGCCGCCGACCACATATTCGAATTCGATGTGCGTACCCGCATCGGTCTTGGTCAGCGTGACGGTCAAGGTTCCGCTCAGCGCCTCACCCTGCAGCGGGCCGAGCGCGCCGCTCATCCGCAGGATGCCACGCTGCGGATCGGCGAAGATCACGTGCATGTGCTCGACACTTCCCATTCGTTGTCCGGCGGGTGCGTCGGCGGGCTTCGGCAGTTTCTCGCAGAAGCACCCGGTCGCCTGTGCATCGAGATAGAGGTTGGCGGCATCGTGCGACCAGGTGTGGTCGCTCGACCACCATTTTGCCGGGGCGATCAGGGCGGCCCAAGTGTCGGCCGGCTGGGCCGAGGTGTCGGCGGTCAGCTTGACCACAAACCCGGCTTCGGACTGGGTCACGACTTCAGCGCCGAGCGGAGCTGAGGGGATCGCAAGCGCGGCCAGCGCCGCAACCACAAGTAATCTGGAAATGCCAATCATCGAAGCCTCCCCCTGCGAATGTCAGGCCAAGCCCGGCACCGGATCGATCAGGACGCAATAATCCGTTCGATCGCCGCTGTCACATGTTCGATGTCGGCCATGCCATCGACGCGGGCCACGATCCCGCGTGCTTCATAGATCGGCAAGATCGGCGCCGTCTTGGCGCGGTACTCGGTCATGCGGGTGCGCACGGTGTCTTCATTGTCATCGGGACGGCGTTTGAATTCGTGTCCACCGCATTTGTCGCAGGTGCCGGGCACCTTGGGCTGCTCATACTTGTCGTGATAACCCTTGCCGCAGGTGGCGCAGGTGTAGCGGCCGCAGATGCGCTCGACCAAGGCGTCTTCGTTCACTTCAAGCTCGATTACGTGAGCAAGCGTGCGCTGGCGGTCGGCCAGAATGCGATCGAGCGTTTCTGCCTGCGCTGCGGTACGTGGGTAACCGTCGAAAATTGCGCCCTGCCCCGGCGCCAATGCATCGAGTTCTTCGCCGATCAGTGCCGAGACGATCTCGTCCGAGACCAGTTCACCGCGGTCCATCACGGCCTTGGCGGCGACCCCAACCGGGGTGCCGGCTTTGACCGCAGCTCGCAGCATATCGCCGGTCGAGAGCTGGCGCATGCCGTGCGCATCGACCAGACGCTGGGCCTGGGTGCCTTTACCGGCACCCGGCGGTCCTAACAGGATGACGTCCACGTCCACTTTCACTCCCCCGGGGTCGGTATCGGCGCTTTAGCGCATGCGGCCCTTGAGTTTGGCCTTCTTGATCAGATCACCGTACTGGTGCGCGAGCAGATGCGACTGGATCTGCGTGATCGTATCGACCGTGACGTTGACCACGATCAGCCAGCTGGTCCCGCCGGCGAAGAAGAACCGCAGCCCGGTCTGCTCCATCACGATCTCAGGAACGATACAGACGATGGTGATGTACGCCGCGCCGATCACGGTGATGCGGGTCAGCACGTAATCGAGGTAGGTGGCGGTGTTCTTGCCCGGGCGGATGCCGGGAATGAACCCGCCGTTGCGCTTGAGGTTCTCCGAGGTTTCCTCCGGATTGAACACCACCGCGGTGTAGAAGAAGCTGAAGAAGATGATCAGCGCGGCATAGAGGATCATGTACACCGGCTTGCCGTGGCCGAGATACTGGTTGAGCCCGATGATGAAGGCGCCGACACTGGAATCCGCAGTCATCGAGCTGCTGGCGAACTGGCTGATGGTCAGCGGCAAGAGCAGCAAGGACGAGGCGAAAATCGGCGGGATCACGCCCGCAGTGTTGATCTTGAGCGGCAAGTGGCTGCGATCCGCTTGCATCATGCCGTTCTGGCTGGCGCGCTTGGGATACTGGATCAGCAGCCGCCGGGTGGCGCGCTCCATGAAACAGATGCCCAGGATCATCGCCACGACCATGCCGATCATGATCGCTACGGTGATCCCGCCGATCGCGCCGGTGCCGTACTGGGTGAACATGTTGCCGAAGAACATCGGCATCTGCGCGACGATCCCGGCCATGATGATTAGCGAGGTGCCGTTACCAATCCCGCGGCTGGTGATCTGCTCACCCAGCCACAGCAGGAACATCGTGCCGCCGACCAGCGAGATCAGCCCGGCGCCATAGAACAGCAGACCCGGATCGATCGCAAAGCCCTGGACATCGGCGTTGCGCAGCGCGGCATAGCCCTGCAGCAGGCTCAGGAACACGGCGCCATAGCGGCTATACTGGTTGAGCTTGCGGCGCCCGCTTTCGCCTTCCTTCTTGAGGCTCGCGAGCGAGGGATGCAGCGACGAGGCGAGCTGCACCACGATCGAGGCGGTGATGTACGGCATCACGCCCAGCGAGATCAGGCTGTAGTTCGCGAGCGCACCGCCCGAGAACATGTTGAAGAAATCGAGGATCCCGCCCGAATTGCGTTCCATAAACGCTTTCAGGGCGATCGGGTTGATCCCGGGCAGCGGGACGAAGCTCAAAAAGCGGAAGACGATCAGCGCACCGATGGTGAACCAGATGCGCTTCTTGAGCTCGGTCGCTTTGGAAAAGTTGGCGAGACTGAGAGTGCTCGCGATGTTGTCCGCGCGTGATGCCATCGGGATGATTTGCCTCAATACCAGGTCCGCCCCGGACCGTTCGTCAAGCCCATATAGGGACGAAGCGGCGAAGTCGAACCCCCCACACGCACATTCCCCGTCCGGGCTGGTGCCGGGACGGGGATGCACGCAAAAGCGTTACTTTGCGACCTTGGCGGCCTTGGCAGTCTTGTTGACTTCGCGGCGCGCGGTCTTCTTCTCGTGCTCGCTGGCAACCGCTTCGGGCAGATCGACCGAACCGCCGGCCTTTTCGACCGCCGCCTTCGCCCCTGCCGATACGCCGTCGACGAGGAACTTGACCTTGGCGGTCAGTTCACCCTTGCCGAGCAGGCGCACGCCATCCTTGCCGCCGCGAGCAAGGCCGGCTGCCTTGAGCGCAGCGTGATCGATCACGGCCTTGGCATCGAGCTTGCCGTTGTCGATCGCCTGCTGGATCAGGCCGAGGTTCACTTCGGCAAAGTCCTTGGCGAACTTGTTGTTGAAGCCGCGCTTCGGGATCCGCATGTGCAGCGGCATCTGGCCGCCTTC
>JARXKR010000153.1 GCA_030271565.1 Pseudomonadota bacterium | reverse complement strand
GCGGGCGCTTCGACCTGCAGGTCCTGCACGGTGACGGGCTTGCCCTCGCTGGTCATGGTCACCACGAAGCGGCGTGCGCCATCGGGTCCGACGGTGACATCCCAGCCAAGCGTGCCATCGAGCGAAGCGCCGCTGCGATGCGCTGGATCGAGCGGGAGCAGGCTGCCCTTGAAATCCTTGGGCTTGGGCGCGCGTTCGGGGCGGTAGCCGGCAGGGCAATCGGCGACCTTGGCGGCGATCATCTCGGGCGCGTCGAGCGGCATCGGCAGCGCCTCGCCCTGATCGAGCACCCATTTGTACTTGAGGTCCTTCTGGCGCTGCCAGACTGTGGTGAAATAGCCGGTTGAGCCATCGGCGCGCTGCCACGCACCGCGGGTTACCGCGAGGCTGCCATCGCAGCTCGACCAGACCTGATGCGGCTGCCACTTGACCGCCGCCGCCGGATCGGCCCGACCATTCAGGAAAGCTTGCGCATAGGCCATCTGCGGCACGAACATCACCGCGTCCTTGGTCGCGGTGGTGCGGAACGCGGTCCACTGCCCCTTGGCCTGCGCGAGCTGGGCGAAGGCCACCTCGGCGGCGATCACCGCGCTGGGGTTGGCGTCGCCATTGCCGTCGCGGTTATTGCGCCGGTCGCGGGCTGTGGCGGGCGCGGCGAGCAAGGCAAAGGCGGCGAGCGCAAGAATCGGTTTGGTCATGACGCCGGTATTACGCGCCCCGGCGAAGCGTGGCTAGGGTGCGCTAGAGCGCATCCTTGGCCAAGGCCACGCGGGCATTGCGGTGCGCCGCGACCAGCGTGTTGCGCAGCAGCACTGCGATGGTCATCGGCCCGACCCCGCCCGGGACCGGGGTGATCGCTCCGGCAACTTCGGCTGCGCTGGCAAAATCGACGTCACCGACCAGTCGGCCCCGGTTTTCGCCTTCTACGGGAGGAAGGCGGTTGATCCCGACATCG
Organism: Pseudomonadota bacterium; assembly: GCA_030271565.1. Classification (GTDB taxonomy): domain Bacteria; phylum Pseudomonadota; class Alphaproteobacteria; order Sphingomonadales; family Sphingomonadaceae; genus Novosphingobium. The sequence continues at coordinate 4,403 of JARXKR010000153.1, read as the reverse complement.
ATCACGGTCGCGCCTGGCTTGAGCCACGAACCCTTGACCATTTCGGGGCGGCCAACCGCCGCCACGACGATATCGGCGCGGCGCACGACTTCCGGTAGATCCTTGGTCCGCGAATGCGCGATTGTCACGGTGCAGCTCTCCTTGAGCAGCAATTGCGCCATCGGCTTGCCGACGATGTTCGAGCGCCCGATCACCACTACATCGAGACCAGACAAGTCGCCAAGGCGGTCCTTGAGCAACATCAGGCAGCCCAAGGGCGTGCAGGGCACGAAGCCGTGCAGCCCGGTCGCCAGCCGCCCGACATTGACCACGTTGAACCCGTCGACATCCTTGTCGGGGTCGATCGCGGCGATCACTTTCTGCTCGTTGATGTGCGGCGGCAATGGCAGTTGGACAAGGATGCCGTCGACCGCAGGGTCGGCGTTGAGGCGTGCGATCAACACCAGCAGCACGTCTTCTGCGGTATCATCGGGCAGCTTGTGCTCGAACCCGGCCATGCCGCATTCGGTCGTCGCCTTGCCCTTGCTGCGGACATAGACCTGGCTGGCCGGGTCATCCCCGACCAGTACAACGGCGAGCCCGGCCTTGCGCCCGGCGCTTTGTTCGAAAGTCGCGGCGTAGCCCGCGACCTTGGCCCGCAGCGTGGCCGCGAAGGCCTTGCCGTCGATCAGCGCAGCGCTCATTGCATGCTCGCGACGGCCAGCGCGCCGAGCACTTTCTGCAGCACGGTGAGCAGCACGATCAGCACCATCGGCGATAAATCGATCATCCCGGTATCGGGCATGAAGCGCTGGATCGGGCGCAGGATCGGCGCAAGCAATGCGTTGACCGCAGTCCACAGCGCTCCGGCCCATTGGCTGTGGCGATCGACCACGTTGAAGCTGAACAACAGGCTCAGCACGAACTGGACGATCACCAGCATGATCACGATCGAAATCAGGTAACCAACGATATCGATCAGCGCCAAATAGACCACGGGGCTTTGTCCTCCTGCCAATGAGCCAAGGCGCTTAGCCGAGGACCGGGGGAAAGGGCAACCTCAGGGCGTGACCGTCAGGCCTTCGATGTGCCAGCGCAGCTGCTCAGGCGTAGCCCCGTCGACATCGTTGACCCGGCGCAGCACGATTTCGCCGCGCACATGGCGCTGGCCGTCGATCAGCACGATCGGCGCGGTGTAGTACGATGACCCCGCCGCGCCTTCGGTATCGCCGGGATGCAGTTCGAATTCGGGATTGGCGAGCTTGCCCCACTTGGCGGCAAACTGTGCCGAAGTCAGCCCGGATCGCGCGCCGTGATCGCCCCAGTAGAGATAGGCGCTGCCCCATTGCTTGAGACTCATCGCTTTGGCCCAGGCGACCACGACCTTGGCGGGATCGCGCGATTCCGATGGGGGTTCGGGCGCGGCGGGTGCTGGTTTGGCTGATGAAGCAGCCGCCGGCGTTGCCGCCTGACTTGGTGCTGCACTGGCGCTCGCCGCGTCGCTCTCGCTGGCGGTTGCGCTGGGCTCTGGCGCAGCCTGCTGCTCAGCAGGCTTCGAGCAGGCAGCCAATGCGGCCACACCGAGCAGGATCGCCGCGCGCTTCATGCCCGGATCAGCGTCCCGGCGCCGCCTGCGGTGAATATCTCGAGCAGCATTGCGTGCGGCACCCGTCCGTCGAGCACCACCGCGGCTTCGCACCCTGCTTCGACCGCGTGGATGCAGGTTTCGAGCTTTGGGATCATCCCGCCGGTAATCGCGCCCTCGGCCTGGAGCCGCGCGATATCGCCGGGCTGGAGATCGGTGAGGAGCTTGCCGTCCTTGTCCAGTACGCCCGCGACATCGGTCAACAGGAACAGCCGCGCCGCACCCAAGGCAGCGGCAATCGCCCCGGCCATGGTATCCGCGTTGATATTGTAGGTTTCCCCGTCCGCGCCCGGCGCGATCGGGGCGATCACCGGGATCATTCCCGCCGCGCTGGCGGTTTCGATGATGCTGGTGTCGACGCTTTGCGGTTCCCCGACAAAGCCCAGATCGAGCACCTGTTCGATATTGCTGCCCGGGTCCTTGGTGGTGCGGGTCACTTTGCTGGCGATCACCAGCCCGCCGTCCTTGCCCGAAATCCCCAGCGCCTTGCCGCCCGCGCCCGCAATCCAGCCGACCAGTTGTTTGTTGATCGAGCCCGACAGGACCATCTCGGCAATCTCGGCAGTGGCCTTGTCGGTCACGCGCAGGCCGTCGACGAAGGTGCTCTCGACCCCCAGCTTCTTGAGCATCGCGCCGATCTGCGGGCCGCCGCCATGGACCACCACCGGGTTGATCCCGACGGCTTTCAAGAGCACCACATCCTCGGCAAAATCGCGCGCCAGTTCGGGATCGCCCATCGCGTGGCCGCCGTATTTGACCACGAAGGTCTTGCCGGCATAGCGCTGCAGATAGGGCAAAGCCTCGACCAGCGTTTCGGCCTTGAGCAGCATGGCGGGATCGTGGGTCTGGGTCATCGCGCGCGCTCAGACTTCGCGATCAAGCCAGCGGCCGAGCTTGACGAAGACCCAGATCAGCGGCGGGACCATGATGGTCGAAAGCACCAGCTTGGAGATGATCTGGCCCTCCATGATCTGGCCCAGCGGCATGTCCTGCCCATAAAAGCTGATCGTGATGAACAGCACCGTATCGACGATCTGGCTCAATAGGCTGGCAATCCACGCGCGCAGCACCAGGCTTTTGCCCTGCCCGCCCATCAGCCGTGAGAACAGGTAGACGTTGAGGGTTTGCGAGGTGCCGTAGGAAATCAACCCGGCAAACTGCATCCGCGCGCCCTGCCCGAGCAGCCGCGCAAAGGCGTCCTGATCGTGCCAGAACGGCGCGGGCGGGACGACGTGGATCACCAGCGTCAGCAGCACCATCGAGACGATCAGGGGCACGAACCCGAGCCGAACCAGCTGGTTGGCGCGGTCCTGCCCGAACAGTTCGGCCACAGCGCTGGCCATCACCACCAGCAGCAGGAAGGCAAAAATCCCGCTTTCGACCGCCAGATCGCCGAGCACCGGCCAGTGGCCGAGCGAGGCCAGCTTGGTCCCAAGGACTCCGGCGAGCACGCAAAGCCCGCCATAAAGCAGCGAATAAGCGAACAACGAACGCGGCATCTGGATGGTCTTCGTCTGCATCGGCACGGCTTAGCCGGGGTTTTGCGCAAGGGGAAGTGGGCTAGGTCCGCTCGCCTCACACGCTTCTCGTCATCCTGAACTTGTTTCAGGACCCATTATGCCTTGCGCCCAGATCAGGCATCAAAGGCGCGGGCGGAGAGGCAGCTTGGGAAGGCGCAGCGCTGGACCTGTTGCACGATGGGTCCTGAAACAAGTTCAGGATGACGGTGTGGTTTCAATGTTGTGGTTTCAATGGCGACCAGCATTTGACCTCGCGCGCAAAGCCGTTACCTCTCACGCGCAATATTCAATCCGGGGGCGCGACAAGCCAATGCAACACCTTATGAGCCTCGCAGGGATCCTGCTGATCTTGTCCATCGCCTTCCTGCTTTCGTCAGATCGCAAGGCAATCCGCCCGCGCGTCGTCGGCGCAGCCTTCGCGCTGCAGGCCGGGTTTGCCGCGCTGGTGCTGTATGTGCCGCAGGGCAATCTGGTGCTCCAGACCATCTCCGACGGGGTCTCCGCACTGCTCGGCTATGCCCATGCCGGAACCGAATTCATCTTCGGCCCGCTGGCGAAACCCGAGATCGGCGGCAACAGCTTTGCCATCGCCGCACTGCCAGTGATCATCTTCTTCGCCGCGCTGATCGCGGTGCTTTACTACCTCGGGATCATGCAGCTGGTAATCCGCTGGGTCGGCGGGGGGCTCGAAAAGATCACCGGAATTTCCAAGGTCGAAAGCCTGTCGGCAGCCTCGAACATTTTCGTCGGCCAGTCGGAAAGCCCCTTGGTAATCCGTCCCTACCTTGCCGAACTGACTCCGTCGCAGCTGTTCTGCCTGATGAGCGTGGGCATGGCCGGGGTCGCCGGGACAATCCTCGCGGCTTACGCCAGCATGGGCATCCGCATCGATTACCTCGTCGCAGCGGCGTTCATGTCGGCCCCGGGCGGGATCGTGATGGCCAAGATCATCATGCCCGATCCCAAGGGCGAGCAGCTGGTCGAGCCCGATGAAATCAAGATCCCCGATGAGGAAGAACGCCCCGCTAACGTGATCATGGCCGCCGCGCAAGGCGCGCAGACCGGGGTGAAACTGGCGGTGATGGTCGGTGCGATGGTGCTGGCGTTTGTGGCGCTGGTCGCGCTGGCCAACGGCATCGTCGGCGGGATCGGCGGGTGGTTCGGCTATCCTGACCTCTCGTTCCAGATGGTGCTGGGCTATGTATTTGCCCCGATCTTCCGCCTGCTCGGCGCGCCCGACTGGTCCGAAGCGATGCGCG
>JARXKR010000009.1:14017-27316 GCA_030271565.1 Pseudomonadota bacterium | reverse complement strand
ATCATCTCCGACAGTTCGGGGTCGCTGTCGCCGAGTTGAACCAATTGTGCGCTGTAATGACGGTCGATTTCGGTCTCGACCGCCGCAGTGCAAGCCATTGCGGCCTTGGGTCCGATCAAAGCGGTCACCGCGCCCAGCGCGAACCCCGCCACATCCCACACCGGCTGGAGCGCGGTCGGACGTACGCCGCGCTTGGCGATCAGCGCATCGAATTTGGCGCGGTGTTCGGCTTCTTGCTCAGCCATATGGCGGACATCGCCCGCGAGCGGGGCGCGGTCGCCCATTACCGCGAGTTGCCCGGCATAGATCCGGGTCGCACCATATTCTCCGGCCTGGTCGACCCGCAGCATCCGCGCGGTCGTCTTGGGGTTCACGGCCGATCTCCTTCACCGCGCCGCAGCAGCGCAAAAATCAGCAATGCGGCAGGAACCGAAATCAGGAAATTGAACCCGGCGAGCGAAACCCCGAACAGCGACCACTGCACCTGATCGCAGCGGATCATCGGCGCGTTCATGATCGCGGCGAGCGGATCGTCACCCAGCTTGATCTCGCTGGTGCAGGCGGTGAAGCCCTGCCACCAGCCGTATTCGACCCCGGCATGGTACAGCCCGATCAGCCCGCCGACGAGGATCGCCAGCGCGGCCAGCCAGGTCAGGACCTTGGCCGAAGGGCGCATAAGTCCGAGCACCGCGAAGGCGAGCGCGGCGAAATGCGCATAGCGCTGCCACCAGCACATCTCGCACGGGACCAGATGGAAGAAATACTGCCCGATGTATGCCCCGCCAAGCAGCGCGGCGGGTACGGCAAAAGCCAATATCCGTGCCGCGCGGTCAGCGCCGGCTCCGCTTGGCAGTGCGCTCATTTGCGCTTGACCGGGACGCCCGCCGCCGTGCGGTGCAGCGTTTCGAGCGCGTAATAGAGCTGGAAGTCCTTGATTCCCTTGGTCTTGAGCTGGTCCGGGGTCATCTTGAAGCGCGGATCAGCCTGGCGGTCGTTTTCCAGCTTCTTGTCATCGAGGCTGGCCTCGTTGACCAGGTGATGGCGCAGGTCGCTCTCACGCACCGAAAGTTCGCTGCGCCGGGCAGCATCGGGGTCCGACAATTGCGGAACGCGGATATCGGGGTCGATCCCGCCTTCCTGCACCGACCGGCCCGAGGGAGTGTAATAGCGCGCGGTGGTGATCTTGACCGCGCTGGTGCGGCTGCGATCGAGGAAGAACAGCGACTGCACGCTGCCTTTGCCGAAGCTCCGCTCGCCCATGATCAGCGCACGGTGCTGATCCTGCAGCGCGCCGGCAACGATTTCCGAGGCCGAGGCCGACCCCGAATCGATCAGCACGACCAGCGGAAGGCCCTTGGCCATATCGCCGGGGAACATGCTCTCGGCCTTGAAGTATTCGTCCTCGGACGAATCGCGCCCGCGCTGCGAGACGATATCGCCCTTGGTCAGGAACAGATCGGACAGCCCCACCGCTTCCTCAAGCTCGCCGCCCGGGTTTTCGCGCAAGTCGAGCACCAGCCCTTCAAGCTTGCCGCCCGACTTGGCCTTCAGATCGGTTATCGCCTTGTTCACATCCTTGCCGACGTCATGGCTGAATTCGTTGACCGTGATGACCCCGATATTGTCCTTGAGCTCCCACGTCACCGGCTCGAGCTGGATCACCCCGCGGGTCACGGTCACGTCGAACGGCTGGTCACGCCCGGCCCGGAAGATGGTCAGGCGGATCTTCGATCCCGCCTCGCCGCGCATCTGCGCCACTGCATCGTCGAGGTCGCCGCCGTAAATCAGCTTGCCGTCGAGGTGCGTGATATAGTCACCGGCCTTGATCCCGGCGGTTGCGGCCGGGCTGCCGCGCATCGGTGAGACCACCTTGACCGCGCCGTCGTCCATCACCACCGACAGCCCCAGCCCCGAATAGTTGCCATCGATCATCGTGTTGAGCCGCTGCATCGTTGCGCCCGACAGGTACGAGCTGTGCGGATCGAGGCTGGCGAGCATCCCGTCGATCGCGCCTTCCTCAAGCTTCGCGTCGTCGGCCTTTTCGACATAACGCAGCTTGACCAACTGATAGACGGTGGCGAGCCGTTCAAACTGCGCCGAAGACCGCGCATCGACCGCAGCAAGGCCAGCAGTAGTCGCAGGGATCAGCGAAACCGCACTGACCAGCAGCGCGGCGCGAAACAAGGGAACAATCTTCATGAGTGGGGCGCCTCTAGCATTTGTGCGGGCCTTCTATCGCGCAGCGCAGGTTAACGCCAGATGGCGTTTGGCCGGGGAAATTACATTGCTAACTGCGAATAAAATCGAGCGGATTGACCGGAGTACCCTGACGCCGCAGCTCGAGCGAGAGCAGGGGACGATCCGGCCCGGCACGGCCGAGCGAGCCCCCAGGGACGAGCTGGTCGCCAACCCGGCAATCTAGCTGGCTCAGCCCGGTGATCAGCGAGGTCCAGCCGCCGCCGTGCTCGACGATCACGATCAGCCCATAGCCGCGGTAAGGTCCGGCGAAAGCCACCCGCCCTGCGCCGGGCGACACGACTTGCGCGCCGCCCATCGCGAGGATCGAAATTCCGCGCGATTGCGCTTGCCCCGGTGCCACCATGCCGAACCCGCTGACCAGCCGCCCGGCAACCGGCAGCATGTAGCGCGCGGGCGCATCGCTGGGCGCCGCAACAGCCGCTTGATCGGATGGAGCCAGCGCCGCCTGCGGCTGGGCCGGGCGCAATACCGGCCCGAGCAGGGCTGCTAGCTGGTCGCGGACCGCACCGGCCTTGGCCAGATCGCCAACCAGTGAGGTCAAGTCACGTGCCTGCTCGGCCAATGCCAAAGCGCGTTCGCTCTCGCGGTTGGCGGCGCCGCTGGCCTGAACCGAAGCGAGCCGCTGGCGTTCCTCGATCACGCCGAGTTCCGTGCGGCGCCGGGCAAGTTCGGCCTGGCCTGCACGGAGGGCTGCGCTCGCCTGCTGGGCACGTGCTGCGAGCACCTTGCCGCGCTCGATCGCTTCGCGCAGCCCAGCAGTGCGCCGCGCCACTTCGGGGAGCAGGGTTTCAAGCACCGCGCGCAAGTAGACGGCATCACGCAGCGAACCGGGTTTGAGCAAAGAGAGCAATGGCGGGCGGCGAGTCAGTCGCTGCAACGCTGCAGTGAGTTCGATCAGTGGCTGCTGCTTCTGCGCCAATTCGGCGCGCCAGCGGGCCTGATCCTGAGCGATCAGCCGAAGTTGCGCCTCGTTGGCAGCGATCTGCGCCTCGCTCTCTTGCACCCGCGCGGCGAGCGCTGCGGCTTCCTGCGCGGTCTTGTCGGCAGCGGCGGTGGCTGTCGCGGCTCCGGCTTCGAGCACCTCGGCGCGTTTGCGCGCCTCGGCTCCTTGCGCCTGCGCGCGGGCCAGTGCGGCAGCGGCATCTTCGGCCGTATCAATCCCCGCCGGGGTCTGCGCCATGCTGCCGCCGAGCATTGCCAGCGCGGCCAGCGGCGCGAGCAGTAGCACGAGTGGCAGTTTCGGGCGCGGTATCATGCCCTACCTTATCCCGAACGATGGTAAGGATGGCCAGCAAGAATGCTGGTTGCGCGCCACAATTGTTCGGCGAGCATCGCGCGTGCGAGCATGTGCGGCCAGGTCATCGCGCCGAAGCCAAGCAGCAGATCGGCCCCTTCACGCGCAGCCGCGCCATGCCCGTCGGCCGCGCCGATCAGGAAGCGCGCCTCGCGCACGCCATCGTCGCGCCATTTGCCGAGCAAGGCCGCAAATTGTTCCGAGGTGAGCTGCTGGCCGTGCTCATCGAGCAAAACCTCCCGGCTAGGCTTTTGAGGCGCCGGCAAGGTGCCGCCCACATCGGGCAGTTCGGTCAGCTTGTGCGGCCAAGCCAGGCGCTTGGTATAGCGCTCATACAAATCGGCTTCGGGTGACCGGCCAATCTTGCCGCGAGCAATTACATGCAGCTGCATGAGTTCAGATCAGGCGCTGCCCGAATCTCCAAACGCCCACATCCGCTCAAGGTTGTAGAAGGTGCGCACTTCGGGACGGAACAGGTGGACCACTACGTCGCCGGCATCGACCAGCACCCAGTCGGCGGCGGGCAGGCCTTCGATGCGGACATGGCCGAAGCCGCCGTGCTTGATCCGCTCGGCGAGCTTCTGGGCCATCGCCGCAACCTGCCGGGTCGAGCGGCCCGAGGCGATCACCATGTGATCGGCAATCGAGCTTTTGCCTTCGAGCGGGATCGAGACAAGCTCCTGCGCCTGGTCATCGTCGAGCGATTGCAGGATCAGCGCATGCAGTGAGCCGGGCTCGGCCTCGGGCAATGGCAAACCGTGGTTCGAAGCAAGGTCGGGACCGGTGGGGGCCAGGTCGTGAGAATTGGGCGTCATTTAAGCGGAAACGGCTCCTCTGGGCGGGCTTCGCGGGGGATCATGCGAGGTCGGGATCGACGGGATGGTGCGTCAGGGGATCGCGCCGGGCATGGCCGACCCAATTGAACTGGGGGCGGCGCGCCCATTCAGGATCGGCTGCTCGCAATGCGGTGGCCGAACGCGGATCGGGGTCAAAACGCAAATATATCAGCGCGGGTGCGCTCCATCCTGCCCGGGTGTTCAAGCTGGCGGGCGACCGCCGGTAACGGCCGAGCCAGGCACCTGCGGGGCTCGCCAGTGCGGCGCCCTCATAGCCCGGACGCGCGATCACCGCAATCGGCATGGTATGGGCGATCTCGCGCCAGCGCCGCCAGCGGTGGAACTGCGCCAGATTGTCGCTTCCCATCAGCCACACGAACTGTGCCTTGGGGTAGCGCCGACGCAGCGCGCGCATGGTGTCGAGCGTGTAACGCGTGCCCAGTTCGGCCTCGATCGCAGTGGGCACGATTCGGCTGCGTCTGGCCTGCCGCTGAGCCGAAGCCAGCCGCGCGCCGAGCGGAGCCATCCCCGCTTTGGGCTTGAGCGGATTGCCCGGGGAGACCAGCCACCACACTGCATCGAGCTTCAGCGCGCGGATCGCGAACAGGCTGATCGCGCGGTGCCCGCCATGGGCCGGGTTGAAACTGCCGCCGAGCAGCCCGATTCGTTGGCCCATGCCGCTCAGGGCCGGATCTGCCCGGAGCCGCGCACCAGCCATTTGTAGGTGGTAAGCCCCTCGAGCGCGACCGGCCCGCGCGCGTGGAGCCGCCCGGTGGCGATGCCGATTTCCGCACCCAGCCCGAATTCCCCGCCGTCGGCAAATTGCGAAGAGGCGTTAGCCATGACGATGGCACTGTCGACTTGAGTGAGGAACCGCTCGCACACCGCCACATCTTCGCTGACGATGGCGTCGGTGTGGCCCGAAGAGTGCCGCGCGATGTGGCTTAGCGCTTCCTCAAGACCATCGACCACCGCCACCGAAAGCACCGCGTCGAGGTATTCGGTATCCCAATCATTGGCGCTGGCCGGAAGGATGCGCGGGTTGAGCGCGCGGGCCCGGGCATCGCCGCGGAGCTCGCAACCTGCGTTGAGCAGCCCGGCCACCACCGCCTGCGCTAACGGGAACTGCGCGTCGAGCAGCAGGGTTTCCATCGAGCCGCAAACCCCGGTCCGGCGCAACTTTGCGTTGAGCGCAATCGCGGCGGCCTTGGCCGGATCGGCCGCCGAATGAACGTAAGTGTGGCAAATCCCGTCGAGATGCGCGAGCACCGGGACGCGGGCATCGGCCTGGACCCGCGCGACCAAGCTCTTGCCCCCGCGCGGCACGATCAGGTCGATTTGTCCGGACGCAGCAAGCATCGCGCCGACTGCGGCCCGGTCCTGCGTCGGGACCAATTGCACTGCATCGGCTGGGACCCCCGCAGAGACCAGCCCCGCACTGAGCGCTTTATGGATCGCACGGTTCGAATGCACCGCCTCGCTCCCCCCGCGCAGCAGCACCGCATTGCCCGACGCGAGGCACAGCGCGGCCGCATCGGCGGTGACGTTGGGGCGGCTTTCGTAAATGATCCCGATCACCCCGATCGGCACGCGGACCCGGCTCAGCGCGAGGCCGTTGGGCCGGACCGACTGGTCGATCACCTGCCCGACCGGGTCGGGCAGCGCCGCGATCTGCTCGAGCGCCTCGGCAATGGCTTCGACCCGCGCCGAATCGAGCCGCAACCGGTCGAGCAACGCGGCCGACAACCCGGCCGCTGCGCCCGCCATCATATCGCGGGCATTAGCCGCCAACACATCGCGCTCTGCACCGCGCAACGAAGCCGCTGCGGCACGCAATGCCGCCGCCTTGATCGCCGTATCGAGCGAGGCCAGCACCCGCTGCGCGGCGCGTCCGGCCTGGGCCAGCCGCGCAATCAGTTCAACCGGACTTTCGGCCGCAGCCGCAGGCACTGTCATGCCGCGCGCCTAACACTCCCCGGCGCGCTTGTCACCGCCGCCAAACGACTCGTCCCGCGAGTCCTTCGACTCGGCGAGTCCGGCCTGCAATCGATTCGCTTACATTGATGCAAGCTGCTAGCGGCGCCCTCGCAAAGTTCAAACGAGGGACTGGGGTCGTCTTGAAAAGCACAGCCGTTGGCAGGGTCACAACCCGCCTGCGGACATGGTTCCCGGATCGCGAATTCTTCATGCGGTCCGGAGGGCAAGTCCGTTTCATCAAAGTCTCTTCGCGCACGCAGGTGTTCGCTGCCGGCGGCGTTGCGGCATTACTGCTGGTCTGGGCGCTGACCATGGCGGCGATGGCGCTGTCGAGCTACGTTTCCAACCGCGACCGCACCTCGCTGCTCGAGCGCGAGGCCAAAGTTGCGACCTCCGAAAGTCGCCTCAACGCCTATGGCAACGATATCGGCAAAGTTGCCGACGACCTGAAGCGGCGGCAGGACTTCATCGAAAAGACCAGCCAGGCAGTGTTCGGCGATCTGCCCAAGGATGCCAAGGCCGGCGAAACCGTTTCGAACAGTTCGAGCGAAGCCGCGCAGACCGTCAAGAAGGTCAGCATGGCAATCCCGCAGGCCGCCGAACTGGCCGAGATCGAAGCTCGTCAGCTGGCCCTGATCGAGGGGATGACCCGGATCGCCGATCGCCGCTCGGCCATCGCTGAGGCCAAGCTCGCCAGCCTGGGGCTCAACCCGCAGGCCGCGCTCGCCTCGCTTACCGACAAGTCGGCGCAGGGTGGTCCGCTGCTGACCCTCGCCACTTCGGCCGACGGCTCGATCGACCCGCGCTTCCAGCGCTTCGGGCTAAGTCTCGCTCGGATGGACGCGCTCGAGCGCAGCGTCGCGCGGCTGCCGCAGGTGCTTCCCGCCAGCCTTGAATACATATCCTCGGGCTTCGGCTTCCGTATCGATCCGTTCACCGGCGCCGGCGCGTTCCACCCGGGGCTCGATTTCCGCGGGCCCATCGGTGCGCCGATCTTTGCCGCAGCGCGCGGTACGGTCAGCTTCGTCGGCCAGCGCTCGGGCTATGGCAATTGCGTCGAGATCGATCACGGCAACGGACTGATCACGCGTTATGCGCACATGTCGGGTTTCCGCACGGTCATCGGCAAGGCGGTCATGCCGGGTGAAGTCATCGGGCTGATCGGTTCGACCGGCCGCTCGACCGGGCCGCATCTGCACTTCGAAGTGCGAATTAACGACCGCCCGGTCAATCCCCGCCCCTTCCTGGAGGCAGTACCCCATGTTCTCGAAAAAACCGGGCAGTCCACTGCCCCGCAGCCTGCAAGGTAGCACGATGGCAAATTCCACTTTTTCGGTGTTCGGACCCGATATCCGCATCAAGGGCAATGTTGCCGCTTCGGCAGATCTCCACATCGACGGGCACGTTGAAGGCGACGTCAGTTGCACCGCACTGGTTCAGGGCGAAAGCGGCGAGATCGTCGGCGCGGTGACCGCTGAAACCGCGCGCTTGTCGGGCACTGTGCGCGGCACGATCAATGTGCGCGAACTGGTGGTGCTGAAGAGCGCGCGAATCCACGGCGATGTCCATTATGACGCGCTGACAATCGAGCAGGGTGCGCAGGTCGATGGGCGCTTTGCCCCGCGCGCGGTGGCCGAGGAAAGCTCGGTCGTATCGCTCGCGGCTAGCTAGAGCCCCAGTTCTTCGCGCAGCCCCTTGCGATCGAGCTTGCCGATCATCGTCTTGGGTAAGGCTTCGCGCACCACCACCTGATCGACGCGTTCGTGCTTGCCGACCCGGGCATTGAGCCAGTCCTTCAGTTCCGCGCCGCTCGCTTCGCCTGACAGCGTCACATAGGCGCGCGGACTTTCGCCGCGGTATGGGTCGGGCACCCCGATCACCAGCGCTTCCTTGACCGCCGGGTGCTGTAGCAACACCGCCTCGACCTGGCTGGGAAAGACCTTGAAGCCTCCAACGGCGATCATGTCCTTGATCCGGTCGACGATCCGCGCGTAGCCCGCCTCGTCGATTGTCGCGACATCGCCGGTGCGCAGCCAGCGGCCATCGCTCCGCTCGGCAAAAGCTGCGGCGGCTGCTTCGGGGCGCTGCCAATAACCTTGCATCACTTGTGGCCCCTGGATGGCAAGCTCACCGGGTACGCCATGTGGAGCATCGCGCGAGGGATCCTCGCGGTCGAGCAGCTTCATCCGCGTACCCGGCAGTGGCTGGCCGATCGTGCCGACCCGCTCTTCGCCTTCGTAGGGGTTGGTCGAGGCGACACCAGAAGTCTCGGTCAGGCCGTAACCCTCGACCAGCCGCGAACCGCTCTGCGCTTCCCATTTCGCCTTGAGCGGCAAAGGCAGCGGCGCACCGCCCGAGATGCAGATGCGCAAGCTTGAGAAATCGGTGCGCGCCATGCCCGGGTGGTCGAGCAGCGCCTGGAACATCGTCGGCACCCCCGGCATCGCGGTCGCCTTGACCCGTTGCAGCGTTTTCAGCGCCTGCTTGGCCTCGAACCGCGGCAGCATCGCAATACACCCGCCGCCCGCCACAGTACGATTGAGCACGCAGACATTGGCGAAAACATGGAACAGCGGCAGCACCCCCATGATCATGTCGCGCTGGCCCGCCTTGGGATCGATTGCCACAACCTGGCGGGCGTTGGCCGATATATTCTGGTGGGTGAGCATGGCGCCCTTGGGCGCCCCGGTGGTCCCGCCGGTGTACTGCAGCAGCGCAAGGTCGTGCTCGGGATCGAGCGGAACCGAAGTCGGTTGGCTATGGCCCAGCATGGATTCCCAGCGGCGGACATCGCTGCGCAGCGGGATCGGGGTCAGCGCCTTGCGCCCGAGCAGCGCCAGAGCAAGCCGCTTGAGCGGCGGTAACATGGTACCAAGCGGAGCCACCACCAGTTGTTCGAGCGCGGTGGCATCGAGAACCTTGAGTGCGGTTGGCAGGAGCGCCGCCGAATCGATCGTGACCAGCAACCGCGCTCCCGAATCCTTGACTTGCGCAGCCAGTTCCTCAGGCGTGTAGAGCGGGCTGAAATTGACCACCGTCAGACCGGCCAGCATCGCGCCGTAATAGGCCGAAACGTAGATCGGGACGTTGGGCAAGTAGAGCCCGAGCCGGTCGCCTTTGACCAGTCCGAGCGCTTGCAGCCCGGCGGCAAAGGCGCGCGATTGGGCGTACAGCTCCGCGTAACTGAACCGGCGCCCCAGAAAATCGACCAGCGGCTTCGGGCCATGCCGCACAGCAGCTTGCGCAAACATCTCGGTCAGCGCCAGCGGCGGAAATGGCAGGTGCCAATCGCACGGGTGCGCATAGCGCGCGAGCCAGGTTTCGGCCGCAGGATTATTGACAGACATGGCAGCGGACTAGCCGGGAAACCGGGGCCGCGTCAGCAAAAATCCGGATAATTATTCCGGTTCGGCCGGCTCTTCGGTTTCGCCCGCAGCTTCGGCAGCGCGCTTGGCTTCGAGCCAGACTGCGGCTTCGGCTTCCTGTGCGGCTTCGCCCGCGGCCTTGACCGAGGCATCGCGTTCGGCGCGCAGTTCCTCGATCAGCGTCGCACGGTCATCGCCGAGCCGCGCATCGTCACCCGCCTGATCGATCAGCCCGGCCTTCTTCGCGGCCTTGGCGACGATCGCATCGAGTTCGCGCTGCGAGCACAGACCCAGCGTCACCGGGTCCTTGGGCTGGATGTTGCTGATGTTCCAGTGGCTGCGGTCGCGGATCGCCGAGATGGTGTTGCGGGTGGTGCCGATCAGCTTGCCGATCTGCGCGTCCGAAATTTCGGGGTGGCTGCGCAGGATCCAGGCGATGCCGTCGGGCTTGTCCTGGCGCTTCGACACCGGGGTGTAACGCGGGCCTTTGGTCCGGTTGACGTTGACCGGGGCCTTTTGCATCACCAGCGAATAGTTCGGATCGGCCTGACCTTTTTCGATTTCACCCATGGTCAGCTCGCCTGAACGAACCGGATCGCGCCCGGTGTACTTCGAGCTCGCCAGATCGTCGGCCATTGCTTGCACTTCGAGGATGTGCAGCCCGCAGAATTCTGCGATTTGTTCGAAGCTCAAAGCAGTGGTGTCAACCAGCCACGAGGCGGTTGCATGCGGCATGAGCGGGGTCGGCTGGGTCACGCGAATTCTCCGTTTGGATAGCGCCGGAAATAGATAGGGCCGCCCCTTGCGGAGCGGCCATGCCGTGGCGCATCTAGGCGTTATGGCGCGGCGGGGCAAGAGCACAAACCCATTCTTAAATTATCCTGACTAAGGCATAGTCAGCGTACCGGGATTATCGCTTGGGGGTTTGCAATGCTGCAACGATTGTGGGTGGCGGCGATGGCCGTGCTGCTGCTTGGCGGCTGCGGCCGCGGCGACGAGGATTTTACCGTGCGGGTGGCGCGCCCGCCCGAGCGGGTGATGCAGGAACTCGGCCACGCTGGCCTCGACGGCGAGGTCAGCGGGCATTTTCCGGGGCTAAAGGTCGAGCGGAGCGAACCGGCCACGAACGAAGTGCTTTACACCATTCCCGGCGACAGCAATTTTCCAGCAGCGATCCATTTGACATTCGAGGCGGTGGACGGCGGCAAGGAAACCGTGGTCCACGCTGCGGTCGACGTCCCTGCAGTGAAGGTCTCGCTCAAAGGCCAATCAAAGGTCATCAGCGAATTCAAGGTCGAGACCGTGCTGCGCCAACTGGTCGAGAAGGTCGGTAAAAGGCTCGAAGAGGGCAGCGATACCGTGGCTGAACGCAAGGAGATGTCGCAGCTCCTGACCGGGCTGGCAGTGGTAACCAATTCGAAGCAGCTCAGACTTGCACTCGACATGGAAAAAAGCCCCGACTGGTATCAGGGCGGTTTCGGTTCGTGGTATGATGGCGACGACCGTGGCTACGGCGCCGGACCAGGCTATGGCAACGCAGCTGTTGGCGAAGACCCGGAGGTCGCCGTGCGCGAACAGGAATACAGGGAAAAGGAGCGCACCGCCCAGGCTGCAGCGCCGATGAACGATGCCGAGGGCGATGACGCCCGCGGCTCCCGGACCACGTCCCAGGAATAAGCTGGTGCCTCGGGTCCTGTTCGCATTCTTTGCCGCGTTGGTGCTGGCGGCCTGCGGGCACAGTGAGCCCGAGCCGCTGGCCAACTACCAGTTCAACACTCCGGTCACGCAGGTAGCCGCCAAATTGGTGGAGCTCACCGATGCACATTCCTCGCTGAGCCGGATTGCAATGCGCCGCCCGCCGCTCGATGTCAGGAGTACCCTCAGCAATGGCACCGGACTGGTAACGATCGCAGTGCCCGGCGGCGGCGGGAAGCGCGCGGTCACCCTGACCTTCACCCTCACGCCCTATCTGGACGGCAAGTACACCATGGCCGCGCTGTCGATGGATGCGCCCGATGCCGAGGAAATTGACCTTGGCGCCAATCGTTATGCAGGTGCGAAGAGCCTCGGCAAGGCCTTTGGTGAGGCACTCGGCACGCTCGCGAACAAGGTCAATGCCCCGTACTACCGGAACGACCCGGCGCGGCGGTTCGGGCGGTTGTTCGACCTTGCAGCGGCGCTCGACGATCCTGCCCTGCGCGCCCGCGTTATCAGCCGCGGCAAGCAGGAGGGCAGCGTCGATTTTCTGTTCTTCGACGTGCAGCCCGAAGGCGTCGTCGACGATTCGGCCAGCTAACTGCGTTCTAACCCACTGCCAGCACGATCTTGCCGATATGCGCTCCGCTCTCCATCCGGGCGTGCGCCGCTGCGGCCTCGGCCAGCGGGAAGGTCTGGTCCATCACCGGGCGGATCACCCCGCCGGTCACCAAGGGCCAGGCCAGTTGGCGGATTTCCTGCGCCAGCAGCGCCTTGAACTGGTTCGAGCGCGGGCGCAGTGTCGACCCGGTCAGGGTCAGGCGGCGGCGCATCACTTCGGCCATGTTGATCGTCGCCTGAAGCCCGCCCTGCACCGCGATGGTGACGTGGCGGCCATCGTCGGCGAGGCATTTGAGGTTGCGCATCACATAGTCGCCCGCAACCATGTCGAGCACGATCTGGACCCCCTGCCCGGCGGTAATCCGCGCGACTTCCTCGGCGAAATCGGCGGTCTTGTAATCGATCGCATGATCTGCGCCGATCTCCAGCGCCGCAGCGCATTTGTCAGCCCCGCCGCAAGTGACGATCACCGTCAGCCCGAACGCCTTGCCCAGCATAATCGCCATGGTCCCGATCCCGCTGGTCCCGCCGTGGACCAGCAGCGTCTCGCCTTCCTTCGCCCAGCCGCGTTCGAACACGTTGTGCCACACCGTGAACAGCGTTTCGGGCAAGGCTGCGGCCTGGTCGAGCGGCAGGTCGGTCGGCACAAGCAGGCAGTGATCGGCATAGGCGATGCAATAGTCGGCATAACCCCCGCCTGAGACGAGCGCACAGACCTTCTGTCCGAGCAATGCCGCATCGACGCCTTCGCCGAGCACCACAACTTCGCCAGCGATCTCGAGTCCGGGGATCGGCGAGGCGCCGGGCGGCGGCGGGTAGAAGCCCTGGCGCTGGATCACATCGGGGCGATTGACCCCGGCGAAAGCTACCTTGACCAGCACCTCGCCCGGGCCGGGCCGGGGTACCGACGCGTCCGCAAGCCGTAGCACCTCGGGTCCACCTGGCGCGTCGAATCCCGCAACTCTCATAATTTCTGGAACAATATCAGGCATTTGCAAACCCCTGTTGCATCTTGGCCACTTGCACACAGCACTAGCTTCCGGGCGTGTTGACAGCAAGGCCGTCGCGTCCGATTCTCCCCCTCAATGGATGATGACCTCCCCCGGGCCAAGGTCGACGCCGCCGGCCTGCTTTCCAAGGAAAGCCTCGATCCCTATTCGCTGGACGAACTGGGGGAACGGATCGCTTTGCTCGAAGCCGAAATCGCCCGGATCAAGGGCCACCGCGACAAGGCGGCCGCGCACCGCGCTGC
>JARXKR010000009.1:11502-13917 GCA_030271565.1 Pseudomonadota bacterium | reverse complement strand
CTTTTCGCCAGCACAGGACTTCCCATATAGGTTTGGTTAACCATGCCGCTTCATATTCTCCGACAAGTCCAAATTCACCGTTCGGAGCGCTTATCCCTCTTTTGAGAGACCACTGATGCCCAGTTTCGCCCAGAGCCTTGAAAAGACGCTGCACGCCGCGCTCGCCAATGCGTCGGAGCGCAGCCATGAGTATGCGACGCTGGAGCACTTGCTGCTTGCGCTGATCGACGATCCCGATGCGATGCAGGTAATGGAAGCCTGCGGGGTCGATCTGGCCGAGCTGGGTGAGGTGGTGAAGCAGTACCTCGATCAGGAATACCAGTCGCTCAAGACGCAGGAGAAGGGCGATCCTTCGCCCACCGCTGGCTTCCAGCGGGTAATCCAGCGCGCGATCCTCCACGTCCAGTCTTCGGGCAAGGATACCGTGACCGGCGCCAACGTGCTGGTCGCGCTGTTTTCCGAACGCGACAGCTACGCGGTCTATTTCCTCCAGCAGCAGGACATGACCCGGCTCGACGCGGTGAGTTATATCAGCCACGGCATCGGCAAGGGCGGCAAGCGGATCGAGGATCGCACCCCAAAGGGGATCGAGACTGAGACCCCGCAGGCCGAGGAAAAGAGCGCGAGCAAGGACAGCAAGAAGGATTCCGCGCTCGACCAGTTCTGCGTCAACCTCAACGAGAAGGCGCTGGCCGGCAAGATCGATCCGCTGATCGGGCGCGGGCCCGAAGTTGACCGCACGATCCAGATCCTGTGCCGCCGCTCGAAGAACAACCCGCTCTATGTCGGAGATCCGGGCGTGGGCAAGACCGCCATCGCCGAAGGCCTCGCGCGCAAGATCATCGAAGGCGAAGTGCCCGAGGTTCTCACCAATGCGGTGATCTACTCGCTCGACATGGGCGCGCTACTCGCCGGAACGCGGTATCGCGGTGATTTTGAGGAACGGCTCAAGCAGGTCGTGAGCGAGCTTGAAAAGATGCCCGATGCGGTCTTGTTCATCGACGAGATTCACACCGTGATCGGTGCCGGGGCGACCAGCGGCGGGGCGATGGATGCCTCGAACTTGCTCAAGCCCGCGCTGAGCGGCGGGACGATCCGCTGCATCGGTTCGACCACCTACAAGGAATTCCGCAACCACTTCGAAAAGGACCGCGCGCTGCTGCGCCGGTTCCAGAAGATCGACGTCAACGAGCCCACGGTCGAGGACACGATCAAAATCCTCAAAGGTTTGCGCAGCGCCTTCGAAGACCATCACAAGGTCAAGTACACCCCCGAGGCGATCAAGGTCGCGGTCGAACTGTCGGCGCGTTACATCAACGACCGCAAGCTGCCCGACAAAGCGATCGACGTGATCGACGAGGTCGGCGCGATGCAGATGCTGGTGCCGCCCTCGAAGCGCAAAAAGATCATCACCGCGCGCGAAATCGAAGCGGTGATCGCGACGATGGCGCGGATTCCGCCCAAATCGGTGTCGTCGGACGACCGTCAGGCGCTCGAACATCTCAGCCGCGATCTGAAGCGCGTTGTTTTCGGGCAGGACCAGGCTATCGAAGTCCTGTCGAGCGCAATGAAATTGAGCCGCGCAGGCCTGCGCGATCCCGAAAAACCGATTGGTTCGTTCCTGTTCTCGGGGCCAACCGGCGTCGGCAAGACCGAGGTTGCCAAGCAGCTTGCCAGCATCATGGGCATCCCGATCCAGCGTTTCGACATGTCCGAATATATGGAGCGGCACTCGGTCAGCCGCCTGATCGGCGCGCCTCCGGGCTATGTCGGGTACGATCAGGGCGGTTTGCTGACCGACGCAATCGACCAGCAACCGCACTGCGTGCTGCTGCTCGACGAGATCGAGAAGGCCCACCCCGACCTGTTCAACATCCTGCTGCAGGTGATGGACAACGGGCG
The DNA here is from genome assembly GCA_030271565.1 of Pseudomonadota bacterium. Lineage (GTDB taxonomy): Bacteria > Pseudomonadota > Alphaproteobacteria > Sphingomonadales > Sphingomonadaceae > Novosphingobium. Next base: position 12,015 of record JARXKR010000009.1, on the reverse strand, counting down.
GCTCACCGATCACCACGGCAAGACGGTCGATTTCCGCAATGTGGTGCTGATCATGACCACCAATGCCGGGGCGAGCGACATGGCGCGCAACGGGATCGGGTTCGGCGATGTGTCCAAGGCCGACGCCGGCGACGAAGCGGTCAAGCGCATGTTCAGCCCCGAATTCCGCAACCGGCTCGATGCGATCGTGCCGTTTGCTTACCTCGGCACCGAGGTCATTGCCCGGGTGGTCGAGAAGTTCGTGCTCCAATTGGAGTTGCAACTGGCCGATCAGAACGTCCACATCCAGTTCGATAGCGATGCCCGTGATTGGCTCGGCGCGCGCGGCTATGACAAGATGTTCGGGGCGCGGCCGATGGCGCGGCTGATCCAGGACAAGGTCAAGCAGCCGCTTGCCGAAGAACTGCTGTTTGGCAAGCTGCGTCACGGCGGCGAAGTGCACGTTTCGCTCAAGGCCAATGACAACGGAGAACGGGCCTTGTCATTCGAGCTGACCCCGGCCCCGCCCAAGCT
>JARXKR010000009.1:0-11402 GCA_030271565.1 Pseudomonadota bacterium | reverse complement strand
CTCACCACCCTGCCGAACACCACACCGGCATTGCTCGGAGCCGATTTGCTGGCCGGGCTGACCGTGGCGATGGTCGCTATACCGCTGAGCATCGCGATTGCGATCGCTTCGGGCGCACCGCCGGCGACCGGGCTGATTACCGCAATTGTCGGCGGGTTCCTGATCTCACTGCTGGGCGGGAGCCGGGTCCAGATCGGCGGTCCGACCGGGGCGTTTATCGTCGTGGTCTATGGGGTCATCGCCAGCCACGGTTACGATGGGCTGGTGCTGGCCACGCTGATGGCGGGCGCAATCCTGTTGCTGGGCGGACTGCTGCGCGCAGGCGACCTGATCGCGCATGTACCAGAGGCGGTGATCAACGGTTTCACGATCGGCATTGCCGTGATCATAGCCGCCAGCCAGATCAACGACCTGCTCGGGCTCGGCATTGCCAAGGTCCCCGCCGATTTCCTTGAAAAGATGCCTGCGCTGTGGGCTGCCCGGGCGAACCTGAGCTGGCCTGCGCTGGTGCTGGGCTCGGCTACACTGCTCGGCATTATCGCGCTGCGCCGGGCATTTCCGCGGTGGCCGGGGTTGATTGTAGCCATGGCGGTCGCTTCGCTGGCGGTGGTGCTATTGCACCTACCGATCGATACGGTCCAATCGCGCTACGGCGAACTTCCGCGCCATCTGCCGCTCCCGGCGCTGCCCGCTATTTCGGCTGCGCGGCTGCTTGAGCTGCTGCCCTCGGCGCTGACGATCGCCTTCCTCGCCGCAATCGAATCGCTGCTTTCGGCAATGGTCGCCGACCGGATGATCGAAAGCCGGCACCGCCCCAATGCCGAACTGCTCGCGCAAGGTGCGGCCAATATCGGCTCGGCGCTATTCGGCGGACTGCCCGCAACCGGGGCGATTGCCCGCACCGCAACCAATGTCCGCGCCGGCGGCAAGACCCCACTCGCGGGGATTTTCCATGCCCTGATCATTCTGCTGGTGATGCTGCTGGCCGCACCGCTGGCGGGTTATTTGGCGATGCCGGCTCTGGCCGCGTTGCTGCTGGTCACCGCCTGGAACATGAGCGAGCCGGACAAGTGGGGCGAGTACTGGCAAGCCCCGATCGGCGAGCGGATTTTGCTGCTGGTCACACTGCTATTGACCGTGCTGAGCAGCTTGACAGTCGCAATCGGCGTGGGTGTCGCGCTGGGGCTAGCCCTGCGCGGCTGGGAGAGGCGGCGACGCTAACCCAGCTGAATAAGCTTGTCGCGGGCATTCGCGCCGCGCAGCAGGCTTAGCCGCGACGGCGCCGTGCCGAGCACCTGTGCCAATAGCTCGAGCACCGCCTTGTTCGCCGCACCCTCGTCCGGTTTGGCGCGGACTTTGACCAGCAAAACGCCCTCACCCAATTCGATCCTCTCACTGCGTGCGCCGGGAGTAACCCGCAGCGCCAACCGTCCTTGCGGATCGGCCAGCGCGCGAATTTCAGCGGCGGGCGGAAGTTCAGGCTTGGGGCGTGCCATCTGAAATTTGGCCATCGTACAGCGCGCGGTGGTGCTTCGCGTTCTCGACGTAGTGTCCCACGCCCAGTTGCAGCCCGGCGATCATCCGGTCGTCAAGGTCGCGCATGAAGGTGGCGGGGCGGCCGCTCCACAGCTGGCGCGAGGGGATGCGTTTGCCCGGCGCGAGCAACGCGCCAGCTGCGAGCATGCCCTCGGCCTCGATCACGCAGCCGTTCATCGTCTGCGCGGCAAAGCCGACGAAGCCCTTGTCCTCGATTACCGTGCCGTGAAGCATCGCCATGTGGCCGATCAGCACGTCTTCACCGATCAGCGTGGGATAGCCTTCGGGCCGGCCCGGCATTGCGGCGTCGCAGTGGATCACGGTCCCATCCTGCACATTGCTGCGCGCGCCGATCACGATCCGGCTGACATCGCCGCGCAGCACGCAATTGTACCAGATCGACGCGTCCGGCCCCACTTCGACATCGCCGATAATCCGGCACCCCGGCGCGATGAAGGCGCTGTCGTGAATCCGCGGGGTCTTGCCGTGGATGGCAACGATGGTGGTATCGGGGCGGTGGGTCATCAGCGCATTCCCAGGAAGTTGTGCCAAGTTACGTAGGGCAGGAACGAGGCATAGTCATCGCGCCATACGTTCGGCGCGGGCGGGCCCAGCGCGCGCCACGGGGCATCGGGGTCGAGCGCCTTGATCGCCTCTATCTGCGCCGGATCGCGGCTGACCGCGACCCAGCTGGTCGCCCAATAATCGGTATCGGCCTGCGGATTGTCGTCGCGCAAGGCCGCGGCCAGCCCGCGTGCCTTGAGTTCGGCTGACAGCGCCGGCTCAAGATCGATGAAATTGTTCGAGATGTGCACCATCATCACGCCCTTGGGGCTGAGCGCGTCGAGATAGACCCCGAATGCTTCGTGGGTGAACAGGTGCATTGGCACCGAATCAGAGGAAAATGCGTCGATCGCCAGCAGGTCGAAGCTGCCGCGCGTTGCTTTCGCGAGTTCGAGCCGGGCATCCCCGAGCACGACCCGGGCCTGCGGCGCGCACAGCGGCAGGTAAGTAAAGGTGCCGTTGGTCGAAAGCCGCAGCACTGCCGGATCGATTTCGAAAATCGTCCACCGCTGGTCGCCCTGGGCAAAGCACGCGAGCGTCCCGGTGCCGAGCCCGAGCACGCCAACCCGCGCGCGCGGCCCGAACAGGTCCCGCGCATTGCCGAACACGATCGCCGCGCCCGAGCCCGGTCCGTAATAGGCGAGCGGGGTGCGGCGGCGGATCGGGTCGGTCGATTGCTCGCCGTGCAGCGTGGTGCCGTGGAGCATCGTGCGCAACTTGTCCTTGGGATAGGTCCGCACGGTATAGACCCCGAAATAGCTGCGGGTGCGCAGACCCGCGCGCGAATCGACCAATGTGTCGTAACCGCCCTGCGCGAGCATAATCCCGGCCAGCAGCGAAGCCGCGGCCCACCGCCACGGCACCATGGCCAGCCCGAGCAGTGCTGCTGCCGCCGCCATCGGCCAGCGATAGGGGCGCGAATCGACGTACATGTTGGCTTGGTAGAGCTGCCACAGGAGCGCTCCGGCGGTCACGAGCAGCAGCACCAGTACGGCGCGGCGCAATTGCGGCTCAACCCCGGCGACTTGCCGCCAATCGGGCAGCGCGCCACGCGGCAGGAGTAATGCGGCGGCGAAGATCAGCAGCGGATATTCCCACACCCAGTCGAACGCGACCGGTGCGATCAGCGCGGTGAACACCCCGCCGAGCGCCCCGCCGGCCGACATCGCGAGATAGAAGGTGGTAAGCTGTTCCGGCTCGGGTCGCAGGTCGTAGAGCCGGGCATGGAGCGCGGTGCAGACGAGGAACAGCAGGACCACGCTGCACACCAGCGGGACCAGCCCCATCCAGCCGTAGGAAACCATCGCCATTCCGCCGACTGACAGCATCCCGACCCAGGCCAGCGCCGAGATGATTCGCGCCGGTCCGCGCCAGTCGGCAAAGGCGAAGGTGAAGCTGAGCAAATAAACCCCGAGCGGCAGCACCCACAGCAGCGGCATCGCGAAGATATCGGTGGTGAGGTGCGTGGTGGTCGAGAGCATCAGCCCCGAAGGAACCGCGGCGAGAACGATCCACATCGCGACCCGGCGGCGCGGGATCGGCGGCATTTCCGCAGCCGGTATCATGATACCCGATGACGCGATCCCCCAGCGCGCCCGCGCGCATAGCGCAATCAGCACCAGCAGCATCAGATACCCGCCGCTCCATACCCATGCCTGCTGGCGCAGCGCGAGCCATGGTTCGGCGAGCAAGGGATAGGCAATCAACCCGCCGAAGCTGCCGAGGTTCGATGCGGCATAGAGCGCCCACGGTTGCCCCGCCTGCGGATGAAGCGCGTACCAGCGCTGCATCAGCGGGGCCTGCGCCGAAACAGCGAAAAATACCGGCCCGACGCTCAGCGCGAGCAGCAGCGGCACCCACCACACCTCATTGCCCGGCGCAGCAGGTACGAGCCTGGCCAGGCTCACCGGCAGGGTCAGCGCGGCGAGCGCAAACAGCCCGAGATGGACCTGCGCCTGCCGCCGCAGCGGCCAGCGCGACAAACGGTGCGCGTAATAATAGCCGCCGAGCAGCAGCGCCTGATAGACCAGCATCGCGCTGTTCCAGACATTGGGCGCGCCGCCGAGCCGGGGCAGCGCCATCCGCGCGACCATCGGCTGAATCAGGAACAGGAGGAAACTGCCGGTCAGGATCGTCGCCGCAAACAGGACGCGGGCGGGCCGACCGGTGATCCCGCTCATCGCGCCAACCAGGTGCTGCGCTCCAGCGAATAGGTTACATGCGGGCGCAGCAGGCTATCCTCAGTCAGCTTGGGATGATCGAAATCCAGTTCAGGGCGATAGGTCATGCCCAGTCGCTCCATCACCGCCCGGCTGCGGTGGTTGCCGGAATGGGTTATCGCCCAGGCAGATTCATCGGCGCGGTTGGTGAACAGCCAGTCGAGTGTGGCTTGCGCCGCTTCGCTGGCATAGCCGTGGCCCCACGCGGCGTGGGCCAGCCGCCAGCCGATCTCGGCCTTGTCGTCGACCGGTGCCATATCGCCGCGAATCACGCCGCACCAGCCGATCAGCGCCGCGTCGCTGCGCCGCTCAAGCGCCCAAAAGGTATGGCCTTGCGCCGCCCCAATTGCCACCACGCGGCCGAGCAGTTCGTCGCTCTCTGCGCGGTTTTTGACCGGGCCGAGCGTGGCCATGACCAGCGGATCGGCGCAAATTGCGGCAAACGGCGCGCGATCCTTGGCGCGCCACGAGCGCAGCACGAGTCGTTCGGTCTCGATAACCACGCCGCTCACACCTGAAACGCCTCCGCGCCGCGCGCCATCCGATAGACCGTCGTGGGATTGTCGGCGGGGGGATAGTCGGGATCGACATAATCGAGCGCGGCAAAGCGTTCGAACCCAAGCCGCCCCATCATCCGGGTCGACGCGTCATTTGAATCGCTGGTCTGCGACCAGATCACTGGCAGGCCGAGCGCGCCAAAGCCGTGCGCGAGCACTGCGCGCGCCGCCTCGCTCGCATAACCGTGACCCCAGTGAGGTTCGGCCAAGGTCCACCCGATTTGCACGCCGCCGCGTATTTCCGCTGGCGCCGCGGTCGATTCGATCGAGGCCAGGCCGCATTTGCCGATTGCCTTGCCTGTCTCTCGCATCGTAACGGTCCAGAAGCCGTAGTCGCCGCGCAACAAGGCTGCCCGGTTTTCCTCGAAGCTGACCGCGATGGCAGTTTCGTCGCGAGGTCCGCCCAAGTGCTGCATCACCGCAGGCAAGTTGAGTTCTGCGATCTGCCAGGGCAGGTCTGCCACTTCAGGCACCCGCAAGACCAGACGGTCGCTTGCGATCACGCGCCCAGCAGCCGCGCCGCGTGCGCTGCGTGATAGGTCAGCACCCCTGATGCTCCGGCGCGTTTGAATGCAAGCAGGGTTTCGAGCACCAAGGCATCGCGCTCGCCCGCCCCGGCAGCAGCGGCCGCCTCGATCATCGCGTATTCGCCGCTGACCTGGTAGGCGAAGACTGGCACTTCAAACCGTTCCTTCACCCGGGCGACGATGTCGAGATAGGGCAGCCCCGGCTTGACCATCACGCTGTCGGCACCCTCGGCCAGATCGAGCTCGACCTCGCGCAGCGCCTCTTCGGCGTTGCCCGGATCCATCTGGTAAGTCTTCTTGTCGCCCTTGAGCAGGCCTTTGCTGCCGACTGCGTCGCGGAATGGGCCGTAGAAGGCGCTGGCGTACTTGGCGGCATAGCTCATGATCTGGACGTTGTGGTGGCCCGCATCCTCGAGCGCGTCGCGGATCGCGCCGATCCGCCCGTCCATCATGTCCGACGGAGCGATCACGTCGGCGCCCGCCGCGGCCTGGTTGAGGCTCTGCCCGATCAGCACCTCGACCGTGGCATCGTTGCCGACGTAGCCGGCTGCATCGACCAGTCCGTCTTGCCCGTGGCTGGTATAGGGATCGAGCGCTACGTCAGTCAGCACGCCGATCCGGTCACCGCAGGCTCCCTTGATCGCAGCGATCGCGCGGCACATCAGGTTGTCGGGATTGAGCGCCTCGCCGCCATCCTCGCTGCGCCGTTCGGGCTGGGTGTTGGGGAACAGCGCGAGGCACGGGATACCCAGCGCAATCGCCTCTTTCGCGCGCTCGACCACCAGGTCGACCGACCAGCGCGAGACCCCCGGCAGCGAGACAATCGGTTGCTCGACCTTGCTCCCGTCGGTAACGAACAGCGGCCAGATCAGGTCTGCAGGCGTAAGCTGCACTTCGCGGTACAGCGCGCGGCTCCAGGCCGAAGCGCGGGTGCGGCGCAGGCGGGTTGCGGGAAAGTGGCCGGTCATGCGGAGCTTCTAGAGGCCGCCTCACGGCGGCGCAACTCTACCCCTTCAGCCGGTCGATCTCGCGCCGTGCAATCGGGCCGGTGGCGGCCTGCCGCGGAGCGAGGCTGGTTGCGGCAGCGCCCGTCTTCACTGCCTTCAATTGCGCCAGCCGCGCCTTGTAGGCCGCGAGTTCGGCTGGATCGACCTGGTTGACCACGGTAAAGCTGACCGTCAACGGGTTGACCGGCGCCCCGCCCTTGTAGAGCTCGTAGTGCAGGTGCGGTCCGGTCGAGAGTCCGGTCGAGCCGACATAGCCGATCACCTGCCCGGCGTGGACATGGCTGCCGGGGCTAACCGCAATCCGGCTCATGTGGCCATAACCCGTGCCGAAGCCGCCGCCGTGTTCGAGCTTGACGAAATTGCCGTGCCCGCCGTGCCATCCGGCGAACGAGACGGTGCCGTCGCTGACCGCATAGATCGGCGAGCCGTAAGCTGCACCGAAATCGATCCCGGCATGCAGCCGCGAATAGCCCAGAATCGGGTGTCGGCGCATCCCGAAGCCCGAAGTGATGTGTCCGCCGATTACCGGCATAATCAGGCCGCTACGCTGCTGGCCCATCCCCGATGCTTCGAAGAACTGGCCGTCCTTGCCCCAGCGCAGCAGCTGCGCCTGCGCATGGCCATCGCGTTCGAGCCCGGCGTAAAGCAGTTCGCCGACCTGGCTTTCGCCGCTCGCCGCACGGCGGTAGGAGATGATGATGTCGAAGGTGTCGCCCGGCTCGATCGCGGTGTCGAGGCTGAGGTGCTGGTCGAGCACTTCGAGATATTGCTGGATCGCCTCGATCGGCGCTCCCGCCGCGCGGGCCGACATATAGACGCTGGTCCCGACCGTGCCGCGGATCCGCAGCGGGGTGGTGTCGACCGCAATTGCCTGCTGCTGCAGATGCAGCTCGCCGCCACGGCGCGAGATCGCCAGATCGAGATCGAACCGCGCTCGGAACGCCAGGTGCTCAAGCGCCCGCACGCCGCCATCTTGACCGGCCAACGCAATATCGAACTGCGTACCCGGCGCGATCTGCCCGGCTGGCACAACCGCACCGATCATGCGGCTGACCGCAGCGGTATCGGCTCCGCTCAGCCCGGCACGAACGAGCATGCCTTCGAGGCTGTCGCCCTGGCCGAGGGTGGCGGTGAACTGGACCGAGCTGCGCTGCGGCATGGCTGCGGCGCGGCTCATCTGCGCGGTTGGCGCCATATGCCTGCCGCTGTCGCCACCAAGCGCAAGCGGCTGGATCATCTGGCTGCGGAACTCCTCGCGCGCGTTCGAATCGAGCGGCATCGCCGGCGGGGCGGCAATCGCCCCGGTATCGGGCCACAGCGAGAGCGCCGCGAGCATCAGGCCGAGCATCGTCGCGAGCCCGCGAAACCAGCGGCGGCTGCCGATCTGTTCGGCAAGATCCGGGGCCCAGTCCACTTGCGAGAGGTCCATGGCGGCGAGCCGGGCGCGCAGGTTGGTCAGCGTCAATCCGGGCGAAGGGAGTTCAGCGGCAGGAGCGATTGCGACCGCTACCGCTGCAAGCGGCACGGCTTGACCAAACCCCTGAAATTCGCGCGGCTTGAACACCACTGAACCACTGCCCCTAAAAACGCTTCAAGCAGCCGTTTCCCTGCGCCCGGGGTGGTTAATCTTCGCCTAAGAGCGCGCAACAATCGCATATTCGGCGCAAGCTTCGGGGAAGACCGCCGCAGCCGCCTTGTAGGGGTGCAGATGCGGTGCCACATCTGCTATTGTCATGCCCCAGCATTCAAGTTCCGCCGACTCCTCGCGCCTCAAGGCGGTGCTCGGCCCGACCAACACCGGCAAGACCCACCTCGCGATCGAACGGCTCTGCGCGCATTCATCAGGCGCAATCGGCTTTCCGCTGCGCCTGCTGGCGCGCGAGGTCTATGACAAGGTCTGCCCGATCAAGGGCCCGGGCCAGGTGGCACTGATCACCGGCGAGGAAAAGATCGAGCCCAAAACTGCGCGCTACCTGCTGTGCACGGTCGAGGCCATGCCCGTCGGCGCGGACCTTGCCTTCGTCGCGCTCGACGAAGCCCAACTCGCCGCCGACCGTGAGCGCGGGCATATTTTCACCGACCGGCTGCTTCATGCGCGCGGGCGTGAGGAGACGATGCTGCTGGGTTCGGCCACGCTCGAACCGCTGGTCAAGGCGCTGCTGCCGCGCGCCGAAGTGGTTTCGCGGCCGCGTTTTTCGACGCTGAGCCACAGCGGTGCGCGCAAACTGTCGCGTATCCCGCCGCGCAGCGCGATCGTCGCCTTCTCGGCCGAGCAGGTCTATGCGGTGGCGGAAATGCTGCGGCGGTTTCGCGGCGGCGCGGCGGTGGTGATGGGCGCTCTGTCGCCCGAAACGCGCAACCGGCAGGTAGCATTGTACCAGTCGGGCGAGGTCGATTATCTGGTCGCGACCGATGCGATCGGAATGGGGCTCAACCTCGATATCGATCATGTTGCCTTTGCCGGACTGTCGAAATTCGACGGCCAGCGGCAACGGCGGCTGACCACCGCGGAGATGGCGCAGATCGCCGGGCGCGCTGGCCGTCACCAGCGCGACGGGACGTTCGGCACGCTCGCCGGGAGCGGTAGCCACGATGCCGGGTTCACCCCCGAAGAGGTCTATGCGATCGAGGAGCACCGCTTCCCGCCGCTGACCAGGCTGTTCTGGCGTGAGCCCGAGCCCGATTGCAGCTCGATTGAGAGCCTGCTCGCCGATTTGAGCCGACCGCCCGTGCGGCCAGAACTGGCTCCCGCGCCTGAAGCGATCGATCTTGCCGTGTTGCGTCGGCTGGCCGAGGACGCGGACCTGTTGGCGGGTCTGCGCGGCCAAGCGCAAGTCGCGCGGCTGTGGGACGTGTGCCGTCTGCCCGATTTTCGCCAGCATGGCGCCGAAGTCCACGCGCGGTTCGTGGCGCGGCTGTGGCAGGACCTGCGCAGCGGCATGCTCGGCGGCGATTACGTGGCTGCGGCGATTGCCCAACTCGACAACCCGGCAGGCGATATCGACACGTTACAGATGCGCATCGCGGCGATCCGCAGCTGGGCCTATATTGCGCAACGCCCCGATTGGGTACTGGCGCGCGACGAGATGGCAGCACGCGCGCGCGCCGCCGAGGCGCGGCTGTCCGATGCCTTGCATGCCCGCTTGACCGAACGGTTCGTCAACCGGCGTACCTCGGTGCTGATGAAGAAGGTCGGGACCGATGCCGCACTGCTGCCGGTCGCGCTGGTCGGCGACGAGGTGCAGGTCGATCGCGAACCAATCGGCGTGCTCGCAGGTTTTCGGTTCCGGATCGATCCAGCGACCCGGCTGGCCGATCGCAAGATGCTGCTCGCTGCGGCCGAGCGGCACTTGCCCGCCCTGCGCGCGGCGCGCGCCGAACAGCTCATTGCGGCATTGGGCGAATCGCATTCGGCAGTATCGTTGACCGGGTCCTCGTTGGTCTGGGAGTGCGAGCCGGTGGCGCAGCTCGTATCCGGCCGGACGCTCCTGGCACCACGGCTTGCGCTCGATCCTGCGTTGGCCGGGGTGGAACTGCGGCTGCGGCAACGGCTCACTACCGCACTCGAGCGCTGGTTGGAGGGGGCGCTTGCTCCGCTTGAGCCGCTGCGGGCGATCGAAATGGCAGCGAGCGATCCTGCGGCCGGGCCGGATCTGCGCGCGTTCCTGATCCGACTGGTCGAAACCGGCGGCATGCTCGAGCGGCATGGCTCGGTGCTCGACCGGCTGAGCAAGGAACAACGCGACTATTTGCGCAAATTGGGGGTGCGGGTCGGCGCGCTCGACGTGTTCGTTCCAGCCATGCTCAAGTCGCCCGCGCTGGCCGCGTGGGGCACCCTGCAGGTTGCGCGCGGGAGCCGAGTGGCAACGGCAGTGCCGGGGATGCCGCCGGTACTCGCCCTACCGGCAACCGCCGCTCTGCCGCCGGGCTACCGGAGGCTTGGCCCGCAGGCGGCGCGGATCGACATCGCTGAAAAGCTGCTGCGCGCCGCACACGGGGTGCGCGCTGCCGCGGGCAACAAGACCTTCGTGCTTGATCCGGCGCTCGCCATTTCGACCGGCTTGGCGACGGTAGGCTATGCCCAGCTGCTCGGGCTCGCCGGATTCAAGCCGATCATGCCGCGTCCCTTGCGCAAGGGCGAATTCGGCCCGCCCCAGCCACCGCGTTGGCGCTGGGTGCCGCTGCGGCGCGAGGTCGAGCCGTCGCGCGCCGCGCCTGACACTGCCGGGGCCGGTAATGCCTTTGCCGCGCTGGTAGAACTGCTGCGCTGATGCGGATCGACAAGTTGGTCTGGTTTCTGCGTTTTGCCGCCAGCCGTACGGTCGCGCAACAATGGATCGAGCAAGGCCATTTCCGGCTCAACCGGCGCCGAGTCGACAAGCTCGGAAGCGCGGTGAAGCCGGGCGATGTGCTCACCCTGCCGCTGCGTTCGCACGTGCTGGTGATTGAACTGATTGCGCTGCCCGAGCGGCGCGGACCGACGCTCGAGGCACAGGCATGTTACCGCGTGCTTGACGCAGGGCTCGGAAATCCCATAGCACCCGAACAAACACACCTGCCTTAGGGGACAGAATGCCATGACCTATGTCGTCACCGACGCCTGCATCAAATGCAAATATATGGACTGCGTCGAGGTCTGCCCGGTCGATTGCTTCTACGAAGGCGATAACATGCTGGTGATCAACCCCAGCGAATGCATCGATTGCGGGGTATGCGAGCCCGAATGTCCGGCCGAGGCGATCCTCCCCGATACCGAAAGCGGGTTGGAGCAGTGGCTCGAGCTCAACACCAAATATTCGGCCGAATGGCCCAACATCACCACCAAGAAGGATTCGCCCGCCGACGCCGACGAGTTCAAGGGCAAGGACGGCAAGTTTGAAGAGTACTTCTCGCCCGAGCCCGGCGAGGGCGACTGAGTCCTCGTTGGCGGGTGCGGTCGGCCCATCCGGGCCTCCCTTGCAACACCAGCCCGCGCCCCCGGCCCGACCACCC
>JARXKR010000152.1:4250-5405 GCA_030271565.1 Pseudomonadota bacterium | reverse complement strand
TCGGGCTGCCTGCTGCTCGCGCGCAATCCCAAGGCGCACAAGCGCTTCGCCGCCGCGTTCGAGGCGCGCGCGGTGGAGAAACGCTATCTCGGCATAGTCGCCGGATTGCTAGAGGCAGACGAAGGCACGATCGAACTGGCGCTGAGCAAGATCAGCAGCGCCGAGGCGGGCTGGCGGATGATCCCGGCCAAGAAGGGCAAGCACTCGGTGACGCATTGGCGCAAACTGGCGGTCGAGAACGGCAACACGCTGGTCGAGTTCCGCCCCGAGACCGGGCGCACGCACCAGATCCGCATTCATGCCCTCGCCGGGCTGGGGCTGCCCTTGCTCGGCGATCCGATTTACGGCGACGGATCCGGAGCCAAACGCACGATGCTTCACGCCGCCGGCCTGACCGTGCAGCGCGGCGAGAAACCGCCGATCATCGCGGTCTCGCCGATGCCGGCCGATTTCCTGGCGCTGGGCTTTACCGAACCAGCCTTCGACGAACCGTTTGCGGTCGCGGGCGATGGCTGACCTGCCGCCAGAAGTCGCCGAGCGCGCACTGGCGAACTTGCGCGAAAGCTTCATCACGTCAGCGGGACCGGGCGGGCAAAACGTCAACAAGGTTGCCACCGCGGTGCAATTGCGGCTCGATGTCTATGCGCTGCGGCTCGATCCGCTGGTCTTCGCGCGGCTGCGCACACTCGCCGGGAGCAAGCTGACTTTGGGCGGCGAAATCGTGTTCACCGCGCGGCGCTTTCGCACCCAGGACGCCAACCGCAGCGATGCGCGCGAGCGCTTGCTGGCGCTGCTCGCCGAGGCCCACGATTTGCCGCAGAAGCGAGCCAAGACCCGGCTCAACCGCGTCGGCAAGGTCCAGCGGCTGGCGGGCAAGAAAATTCGCGGCGCGGTCAAGGCCGGGCGCGGCAAGGTGCAACTGGATTAGACCGCACTCGCGCTCATCACTTGGCGGCCGTCGCTGGCGAAAGCGCCAAGTTCCCAACCGCTTTGATTCGCCCGCATCGCCAAGTGCAGCGCCTCACCGCAGATCGCCGGGCTGAGCCCGCGGAAGGCGAAGCTCTTAAGCGCATTGTCGCCCAGCTCACACCGGGCGAGGTCGAGCAGCAGAGTGGCGGTGAGCGGACCATGGACGACGAGGCCGCGATAGCCTTC
>JARXKR010000152.1:0-4150 GCA_030271565.1 Pseudomonadota bacterium | reverse complement strand
TCAACCTTGCTCGAAGCCCACATCCGCCGCGGCTGCGGCAAGGGCGGGAGAAAGCTGGCGGCACTGTCATCGCGGCGCGGGTGGCCGTCGGGGCCGAGCGACGCGGTCGGCGCGTCGGGCAGGCACAGGCACCAGTGGAAGCCTTGCGGGACAGTTCCGTCAATTGCCGATGTACGGTCCAGTGTAGCGAGCCAACGCGTCAGATGCCCCTCATCGACCCCATCGTGCCGCGTCTCCTCGCGCCCAATCCAGGCCGACCAGTCTGCCACCTACTGCGCCGCCGCCCATTCGCGCAGCATGTGCTTGGCGATCTGCAACTGGAGGATCTGCGTGGTCCCCTCATAGATCCGGTAAATCCGCGCATCGCGGAAGAACCGTTCGGCATCGTATTCGGCGAGGTACCCAGCGCCGCCATAAATCTGCACCACCCGGTCGGTCACCCGCCCGCACATCTCGCTGGCGAAGACCTTGAACGCGGCGGCTTTGCGCAGCACGTTTTCGCCTGCATCGGCGCGCGCGGTGACGTCTTTCATCATCGCTTCGGCGGCGTAGATCTCGATTTCAGAATCCGCCAGCATCGCCTGGATCAGCTGGAAATTGGCGATCGGTTCGCCAAAGGCCTTGCGTTCATTGGCGTAGCGCAGCGCCGAATCGAGTGCGCGGCGGGCATAGCCGGTCGCCGCTGCGCCAACCGAGATGCGGCCGTTGTCGAGGCTCTGCATCGCATAGGCAAAGCCCTTGCCCTCCTCGGTGCCGAGCATCGCATCGGCGGGCAATTGCACATCATCCATGATCACATCGGCGATGTGGCTGCCCGATTGGCCCATCTTCTTGTCCGAGCTGCCGATCGAGACTCCGGGGGCGTCGGTCGGCACCAGGAAGGCCGAAACGTGGGCGTTCTTGGGCAGGCTTTCCTTGGTGGTGCGCGCCATCACCAAGGCCAGTTTGGCGAAGGGTGAGTTGGTGATGTACCGTTTTGTGCCGGTGATAGTCCAGCCGTTGCCGGTTCGTGCCGCAAAGGTCTGCATCGCCGCCGAATCCGAGCCCGAGCCGGGTTCAGTCAGCCCGAAGCAGGCGATTTCCCCAGCGGCGAGACGCGGAAGCCATTCGGCCTTCTGCGCCTCGGTCCCGCCATTCTTGAGCGCCGAACAGACCATCCCGATGTTGATCGAGATGATCGAGCGGTAAGCCGGCATCGCGTAGGACAGCACATTGATGGTCCGCGCGTACTGGCTGATATTCATCCCCGCGCCGCCGTATTCTTCAGGGATCGTCAACCCGAACAGCCCCATGTCGCGCATCTCGGTCAGGATCGCGTCGGGGATGCGGTCGGTCTCGATCACCTCGCGCTCGGCCGGGATCAGCCGTTCGCGGACGTAACGTTCAAGCTGTTCGATGAACTGGTCGAAGCTGTCCTGGTCCATTCCGGTGTTCATGCGTGTCGCCTCAGATCGGATCGTAGGGGAAGACATGCGCCGAAACCTCATCGGCGCGGGCCATGTCGGGAGTGAAGGCCGGAATCAGTTCGGCGGCGATGGTCTCGGGGGTCCAGCCCTCGCTCTTGGTCATCGAACGGACCGGGCGCGGTTTGGAGAACAGCACGATCTCGTTCTTGCGCACCGCGAAAATCTGGTTGCTAACCTCTTTTGCCGCATCCGAAGCGAGATAGACCACCAACGGCGCGATCTTGTCGGCGCTCATCGTCTTGAGCCGCTCGACGCGCTCTTTCGCCTCGGGGGTTTCGGCCGGGATCGAGGCGGTCATCCGGCTCCACGCGAACGGCGCGATGCAGTTCGAACGCACGCCCACGCGCGCCATATCGAGCGCGATCGATTGCGACAGACCGACGATCCCGAGCTTGGCCGCGGAGTAATTGGCCTGGCCGATGTTGCCGATCAGGCCTGATGTGGAGGTGAAGTGGATGAAGCTGCCCGATTGCTGCTCGCGGAAATAGGGCGTGGCGGCTTTTGACACGTTGAAGCAGCCATTCAGATGGACGTCGATCACCGCGCGCCAGTCCTCGTGGCTCAGCTTGTGCCAGATCGTGTCGCGCAAGATCCCGGCATTGTTGACCACCGCATCGATCCGGCCAAAGCGCTGGACCGCATCCTCGATGATGCTGGCTGCGCCGAGCGGATCGGTGACGCTGGCGAGGTTGGCGTAGGCCTTGCCGCCTGCTGCGATGATATCATCGGCGGTCTGCTGCGCGGGCCCGGCATCGCCGCCCTCACCCCCGCCGCCGACCCCCGGATCGTTGACCACCACCGCCGCGCCGTGCCTGGCCGCGAGCAGCGCGATCTCGCGCCCGACTCCGCGGCCTGCGCCGGTGATTGCAACGACTTTGCCTTCGAGCATGCCCATCCGACCCGAATCCCTCTCGCTTAAGTGTGCGCTTAAGACCCGCTTAAGCCGCTGTTACGCGAAATCAACCGGCAGGTTTGGCGGGGTTCGGCGATGGACTTTTCGCGGCAGGCTGCTGTGCTGGAATGGGCACCTGCGGAGATGGAATCGCCGATACCGGAAGTTGCTGGCTCTGGACCATCTCGGCCGCGTCATCGAGCGCGCGGGCCTCGCCTGCGCTGACCCCACCGGCACCCGAGGCGTTGTCGGGACGCGAGCAAGCGGCGCACAGCAAGGTCGCCAGCAGCAGCGCGGCCCTGGTCATTGCATCACGGTTTGGGCGTGGCAGCAGGCGAAGCCGAGGTCGCAGCTTCGGCACCTGCCGCTGCCGAGGCATCGGCCACCGGGGTCGCATCGACATCCTGCACCGCTTCTTCGGCCGGCATTTCCACGTTGTCTGCGGTTGCCTGCTCCTTGGCGCTATCCGACTTGCCGCACCCGGCAAGCGCCAGGGCAGCAGCGGATGCGGCGGCCAGAATAGCAAAATTCTTCATGCGGGCACCTCTTGCATGGGGTCCGGCAGCGCAAGGTTACCGGGAATAAACCAAAGCCTAACCGGCAAGTGAGGCTCTGCCAACCGCCAAATTTCAACCGGGGTCAGGACAATCTTTCGATCCCGGTTGATAAGATATAAAGAATTCTTTATATGATACGGCGATGCGGATCGATCCAACCTTGCGCGCGCTGGCCGACCCTACCCGGCTCAGAATCATGCGGCTGCTTGCCGCCATGGAACTGGCGGTGGGCGAGCTCGCGCAGGTGCTCGGGCAAAGTCAGCCGCGGGTCTCGCGCCACGTCCGCATCCTGTGCGACGCAGGCCTCGCCGAGCGCCGCAAGGAAGGCAGCTGGGTATTTCTGCGCAGCGCGATCGGTCCTGGCCGCGCGCCACCACTCGGCGCTGCGGCCGCGCATCTTCTCGCAGTGGCCGAAGAGGGCGACGCACAATTCGCCGCACGCTGCAGCGAAGACCGCCGACATCTGGCTGCGATCCGCGCCGCGCGCGAGGCCAGCGCAGCCGGTTACTTCGCCCGCCACGCCGCCGAGTGGGACCATCTGCGCGGGCTGCACTGCCCCGATGCCCCGGTCGAGACTGCGCTGCTGAGCGCGCTGGGCAGTGGCAGCCTGGGCGCGCTGCTCGACGTCGGCACCGGTACCGGGCGTATCGCCGAACTGCTCGCGCCGCGCGCGGCGCAAGTTACCGCGCTCGACAACAGTCCCGAGATGCTCCGGCTCGCCCGCGCCCGGCTGCAACACCTCAAGGCCGAGCAACTTGCCTTGGTACAGGGCGATTTCGGCGCGCTGCCGTTCGCCGACGCGGCGTTCGATACTGTCGTGTTCCACCAGGTGCTGCATTATGCGCAGGCCCCGGAACTGGCGCTGGGCGAGGCCGCGCGAGTGACCCGGCCCGGCGGGACTATCGCGGTGGTCGACTTTGCCGCGCACGACCGCGAAGAACTGCGCAGCCAGCACGCGCACGCGCGGCTCGGCTTCTCCGACGAGCAGATGCTGGCGCTGCTGGGCGAGGCCGGGTTTGCCGCCGCGCCGCCAACGGCGCTGCCGGGCACGCCCCTGACGGTCAAAATCTGGACCGGCCAGCGCGGCGTCGCACTGGCTAAAGCCCTTGCCAGCAAGGCCACCGCCGCATGACCCAGACTGCCTCTCACCCCGGCGATATCGCCGTCAGCTTCGAATTCTTTCCGCCCAAGACCGAGAAGATGGAAGCCCAGTTGTGGGATGCGATTACCGAGCT
>JARXKR010000151.1 GCA_030271565.1 Pseudomonadota bacterium | reverse complement strand
AGATCCCACAGCACCAAGACGATCGCGGCGATCCGGAACCAGGTCGGCACTTAGACTTCGGCGGTCATGGTAACACCCCCTTTCGATATAGAATCGATGACATAACGTGGTTGGGCCGAAGCCGAAAGCCGTACCCGGCGGCCGCGGCGCTTGACCCTGCGCGGTATATCCGTCCACCACCCTCCCATGGCCGCGTTCCTCCTTGCCCTGCTGGCCGCGCTGATCGCGGGCGTGGGCGCGCGCGATCAGCTGCTGGTGGCGTGGATGGCGGCGCGGCGGGGCCCCGGGTTCGGGCTGCTGGCCACCGCGATGACTGCCGCCCTGTTGAGTGCTGCGCTGGCCGGGTGGGCGGGCACGCTGGCGGCGCCGCAACTCGAACCGCGCGCGCGGACTTATCTGGTGGCGATGGCGCTGGGGCTTGCCGCGCTCGAGCTGCTGGTGCTGCGCCCCGGACGCCGCCCGGCCGAGCCTAGCGCTTCGCTCGGGGCGCTGGGTGTGGTGCTCCTCGCGCAGCAAGTGACCGATGCCGCGCGGCTGCTGGTCTTCGCGCTCGCGGCAAGCAGCTCGGTACCGCAATTTGCGGTGCTGGGCGGTATGCTTGGCTGCGCGGCAACGGCGGTGCTGGGGTGGAGCGGCGGCGAGCGGCTCGCAGCGCTGCCGCTTGGCCGGATCCGCGCTGGGCTCGGGGTGTTGCTCGCGGGGATTGCGCTCTTCCTCGTCGTTTGAACGCGGCAGCACCTGCCGATGCCCGTTTCGCCGCGCCATGGCTGGTGGTAGGGCTGCGTCATGACGCACATCACCATTATCCCCGGCGCGAACGATGCGGAGATCGCGCAGTGGCTAGAGGCGCACTTGTCGCGCGCGCTGGCAGACACCGAAGGCCCAATTGCGATCACCATCCCCGGCGGCTCGACCCCGTTCCCGATCCTGGCGGACCTGCACGGCTCGGCGCTCGACTGGGCGCGGATCACGGTCTGGCCGGGCGACGACCGGATCGTTCCCGAGGACCACCCGGCGAGCAATGTCGGGCGAATTCGCGAGGCGCTCGAGCCACTTGGGGCTCGCGTTGTTGCGCTGAGCGAAGGTGCGCGACCGCCGCATTTCGCGCTGACCTGGCTTGGGATGGGCGGTGACGGGCACATTGCCTCGTTGTTCCCCAACACCGATCCGCAAGCGGGCGATGCGCAGCGCGTGCGCCGCTTGACCCCCGATCCGTTGCCGCCCGAAGCTCCGTTCGACCGGATCAGCCTGACCATCCCGGCGCTGCTCGACAGCGATCAGCTGCTGTTCGTGATCCGCGGCGCTGACAAGGCCGCGCTGTTCGCGGCGGCGCGGCGCGGGGAAAATGACCTGCCGGTGGCGCGGCTGCTCAGCGCGGCGCATCAGCCGGTGACATGCTTCACCTGATCCCCGCACCGCTGCACCGGGCCGGGCTGCGGCTGGCGCATGCGCTGCGGCGGCGCTGGTGGCGGATCGCCAAAGTTCGGCTCGAAGGCTGCCGGATCCTCGCATTCGACGCTCAAGACCGCGTGCTGCTGATCCGCCACTCGTACGGCAGCGGCAAATGGCTGCTGCCCGGCGGCGGGATCGCACGCGGTGAAGCCCCGCTGGCGGCGGCGCAGCGCGAACTTGCCGAAGAGACCGGGCTGGCGCTGACCGAGCCGCGCTGCCTCGCGGTGATCGACGAGCCGCTTTACGGCACCGTCAACCGGGTCCACCTGTTCGCCGGGACCGGGCTAGGTGAGTTATGCTGCGATGGGCGCGAAGTGATCGAGGCGCGGTACTTTGCGCCGGGCGACTGGCCCGCCGAGCTGTCACCATTGCTCGCCCGGCATCTGGTGAGCTGGCTTGAATTGATCGAGGCCTGACTTCAGAACGGCCTGGGGCATTCCTGCCCCGGGCCGCTGTCGTGCCGGTGGCGACCGGTCTATTTGCTCGCTTTGGTCTCGTTGACCACTTCGACCGCGGCTTGGCCGAGCGTGTTGCACTTGGGCATTTCGGTGTTCACGAAGTCCTTGCCCTTTTCACCGTCGGTCAGGACGTTGATGATTGCCTTGCTCTCGGTCATCGTGTCGGCCTGGACCGCAGCCGATTCCTTCTTCGAACTGACCGCAGCAATTGCCATCAGGGCAGCCGCCTGGTTGTTGTAGGTCTCGATCTGATCCTTGTTCTTGGTCTCACCGTCGTTGAGCCCCAGAACCGAACTAAACACCAGGTTGGTCGCGGCGCAGTGGATCAGGTCTTCGTATTTGAGCTTGTCATCCGCGCCCGACATGGTCGAGAACGACAGGGCGGCGAAGGCGGCGGTTGCGGCAGCAAATCTGAATTTCATGGCTCTTGATCCCCTATAAGAGCGGCGGAGGGCTGGTCCTGTCGGCGCATTGTTTCTGCTTTCCACACATTCCGGCTCGGGCAATGCTGCTTGCCAGATGCTGAACGACCATCGGCCTTACTTCGACCTGGCGAGCCTGTCGTCGGCGCTGGCCAACCCAGGCAGGCCAAACGCGGCAACAGCAATTGCAAATCGTTTCATGTTCGTAATCCCCAAGCTGATGCCACAATATCGCCGCTGCCGCGAATTACTTGCAAAAAGGCGACAGTTAGAACGGGAGCGAACCTTGACCCGTCCCGACGAGGGTCGATCCTTCCTCGGGCTCGTCGTCGAGCGCCGACAAAGTCAGCCCAACCAGCCGCACCGGCTGGGCCAGCGGAAGCACCTCGTCGAGCAGCGCATGGCCCAGCGCGGTGAATTCGGCCTTGTTGGCCACCGGGCGCGGCAGCGAACGTGCGCGGGTCAGCTGGCTGAAATCGCCGTGCTTGAGCTTGAGCGTCACCGTGCGGCCGTGGCTCCCGGATTTTTCGATCCGCGTCCAGGTCAGCTCGATGATCCGCGCCAAAACTTCGCGCAGTGCCGAACCCGAGGAGATGTCCTTGTCGAGCGTGCGTTCGGTCCCGACCGACTTGCGCGCACGGTTGGCCTTGACCCGGCGCAGATCGATGCCGCGTGCAGCGCGATAAAGGTAGTCGGCCTGGCTCCCGAAATGCCGCCGCAGGAACCCGATGTCGCAGGCAGCAAGGTCCGCGCCGGTCTCGATTCCGAGCGCGGCCATTTTCTCCGCGCCGCGAGGACCGATTCCGAAAAAACGCCGTACCGGCAAGCTTTGTGCGAATTTCGCGCCTTCGCCGGGGCGGATGACGCACAGGCCATCCGGCTTGTTCTGGTCGCTGGCGAGCTTGGCGAGGAACTTGTTGTAGGACACCCCGGCGCTGGCGGTGAGCCCGGTCTCGGCCTTGATCCGCGCCCGGATCAGCTCGGCGATGCGTACCGCCGAACCGATGCCCTTCAAATCCTCGGTCACATCGAGAAACGCCTCGTCGAGGCTGAGCGGTTCGACGTGCGGGGTGTAATCGAGGAAGATATCGCGGATCTGGTGCGAGACTTCGGTGTAGACGGCAAAGCGCGGCGGCCGGAAAATCAGCGCGGGGCAGAGCCGCCGCGCGGTGACCGAGGGCATCGCCGAGCGGCACCCGAACTTGCGCGCCTCATAGCTGCAGGTGGTCAACACGCCGCGCGGACCCGCGCCGCCGACCGCGATCGGCAGCCCGCGTAGCGCCGGATCGTCGCGCTGTTCGACGCTGGCGTAGAACGCATCCATGTCGACATGGATGATCTTGCGCAGCCCGCTAGCCTCATCGCCGGGATCGTCATCGGGGCTGTCGGGATCGGTCATTGCTGCGAGGATAGCGCCAATTGGCTGCATACGAAAAGGTCTGGCCTCTTAGCCGGTGACGCGTCATGGGGCTGGGCATGCGCCTGCCTGCACCCCATTCTGCCGAATTCGGCGCCGGACCGCGCGAATTCATCGGCCTGATGGCGATGATGATGGCGCTGCAGGCGCTGTGCATCGATGCGATGCTGCCCGCGCTCGGGCAAATTGCGGCTGAGCTGCAAGTCGCCGATCCCAACCGCCGCCAGCTGGTGGTGGGCGTGTTCCTGTTCGCCGCGGGGTTCGGCTCGCTCCTGCCGGGGGCCTTGGCCGATCGATATGGTCGCCGCCCGGTGCTGTTCGTCTGCTTCGCGGGCTATTTCGTGCTGTCGCTGGCTTGCGCCGCGGTGCACAATTTCAATGTCCTGCTGATGTTGCGCGTGCTCCAGGCGCTGTTCAGCGCGGGGCTGGCGGTGCTGCCCAGCGCGATTATCCGCGACCGCTTCAGCGGCGATGCAATGGCGCGGATGATGTCGACCATTTCGGTGGTGTTCATGGCCGTACCGATGCTCGCCCCCAGTCTGGGCCAAGCCGTGCTGCTGGTGGCGGGCTGGCGCTGGATCTTCGCCACCATGGCCATGCTGGTGGTGGTGGTCGGAACCTGGGCCTATCTGCGCCTGCCCGAAACCCTCCATCCGGAATACCGGCAACCGATCGCCCCGCGCACGATCGCGGCCAATATGTGGCATGCCGCCAGCAGCCGCGCGGCGATGGGTTATGTGCTGGGCGGGGCGCTGCTCACCGGCGGGCTGTTCGGCTATCTCAATTCGGCGCAGCAGCTGATCGGCGAGCACATGGGTGCAGGCGAGTGGTTCCCTTTGTTGTTCGCCGTCATGGCCGGGGGCATCGCGCTGGCCAACCTGACCAACACGCAGATCGTCGAAAAGTACGGCGCGCGCCGGGTGAGCCACACCGCGCTGCTGGTGTTCATTGCGATCAGCGTCTTGCAAGTCTGGTTCGCGCATCGGGAACGCGAAACGCTGTGGCGGTTCATCCCGCTAATGACACTCAACTGCGCGATGATCGGCTTTACCGGAGCCAACTTCGGCTCGATCGCGCTGCAGCCATTTGCCCGGACCGCCGGCGCGGCGTCCTCACTCCAGGCTTTCCTGCGCATGGTCTGCGGATCGGCACTGGGGGTAATCGTCGGACAGGCCTACGACAACAGCGCGCGGCCGCTGTCATGGGCGCTGCTCGGCTGCGGGCTAGCCGCGCTGGCGCTCGTTCTGTATAGCGAGCGCGGGCGCTTGTTCCGCCGCCTGACCCCGCCGGGTGAGGCGCGGCCAGTACCCGATCCGCAGCATTAGGCAGAGGCGAGGATGGATCAGCTCTACGACCTCGCGGTGATCGGTGGCGGCGTGAACGGCGCAGGGATCGCGCGCGATGCCGCCGGGCGCGGCGGACGCGTGTTGCTGCTCGAGGCGGGTGATCTCGCACAAGGGACCAGCTCGGCCTCGACCAAGTTGATCCACGGCGGACTGCGCTACCTTGAGCATTACGAGTTCGGCCTGGTCCGTGAGAGCTTGCGTGAGCGCGAGGCTTTGTGGGCCATCGCCCCGCACATCATCCATCCCATGCGCTTCGTGCTGCCCTATGTTGAGGGCCTGCGCCCGCGCTGGCTGCTGCGGCTCGGGCTGTTTCTTTACGACCATATCGGCGGGCGCAA
>JARXKR010000008.1:13071-27505 GCA_030271565.1 Pseudomonadota bacterium | reverse complement strand
GGCTGGGGCTGGGCCGACGATGACAGCCGCCACGAATTGCTCAACGTCAACGGCTCGGGCATCTCGCTCGGCCACCCGATTGGCGCCACCGGCGGCCGCATCCTCGCCAACCTGACCCGCGAATTGCACCGGCGCGGCGGCAAGTATGGGCTCGAGACGATGTGCATCGGCGGCGGGCAGGGGATCGCGGCGGTGTTCGAGCGCGCGGCATGACCGAGAGCGACGACATCGCCGAAATCCGCCGCGCGGTGCAGGCGCTGTGCGCCGAATTTCCCGGTGACTACTGGCGCGAGAAAGACCGCGAGCGCGCTTATCCGGGCGAGTTTGTCGATGCGCTGACCAAGGCCGGGTTCCTCGCTGCCCTGATCCCCGAGGAATTCGGCGGCTCGGGACTCAAGCTCGATGCCGCTGCGGTGATTATGGAGGAAATCCAGTCGTCGGGCTGCAACGGCGCCTCTGCGCACGCTCAGATGTACATCATGAACACGCTGCTGCGCTACGGCTCGCCCGAGCAGAAGGCGGCGTATTTGCCGGGGATCGCCGACGGCTCGCTGCGCCTGCAGGCATTCGGGGTGTCCGAACCGACCAGCGGCACCGACACGCTTTCGCTGCGCACGGTCGCGGTCCGCGATGGCGACCACTACGTGATCAACGGCCAGAAGATCTGGACCAGCCGGGCCGAACATTCGGACCTGATGCTGCTGCTCGCGCGCACCACTCCGCGCGAACAGGCCGCGAGCAAGACCGAGGGCCTGTCGATCTTCCTCGTCGATATGCGCGCTGCATTGGGGAGCGGCCTGACCATCAAGCCGATCCGCACGATGATGAACCATTCGACCACCGAGGTGTTCTTCGACGACCTGCGCATCCCCGCAACCAGTCTGATCGGCGAGGAAGGCAAGGGCTTTCGCTACATCCTTTCGGGCATGAACGCCGAGCGGATCCTGATCGCGGCGGAATGCGTTGGCGATGCCAAATGGTTCATCGAAAAGGCCACCGCTTACGCCAAGGACCGCAGCGTCTTTGCCCGGCCAATCGGGCAAAACCAGGGCGTCCAGTTCCCGATCGCGCGCTGCTATGCGCAGATGCGCGCCGCCGAGCTGATGGTCCACCATGCCGCGCAGACCTACGACCAGGGCGGCAACCCCGGGGCCGAGGCCAACATGGCCAAATTGCTCGCCTCTGAGGCCAGCTGGGCCGCCGCCGACATGTGCGTGCAAACCTTCGGCGGATTCGGTTTTGCCGAGGAATACGACGTCGAGCGCAAGTTCCGCGAGGCCCGGCTCTATACCGTCGCTCCGATCAGCACGAACCTGATCCTGAGCTATCTTGCCGAGCATGTGCTGGGGCTGCCGCGGAGCTACTGAAGGGCCGCATTTGCGCACCGACTTGGCTTGGCCATATGATGGACAAGCATCGGTAATTGCGTGACACTCGGCCCGAGATCGACTCGGGGGAGGGGCACGTGAAGGCTGGCTGGAAACTGGTACTGCCGGCGCTGGCGTTACTGCCGCTGACTGCGCAGGGCGATACTCCGCCGCAGGTCGTGCTCGCCACCGCCGGTACTGCCGGGGCGAGCAGCGGCGCGGTCGACCGCTATACGATCCGATTTTCCGAGGCGATGGTGCCCTTGGGCGATCCGCGCGCCAAGCCGGCGGCGACCAGCGATTGCCCCGGCACTTCGACCAGCCGCTGGGCCGATCAGCAGACGTTTGTGATCGAATTTGCGCGGCCTTTGCCCGGCGGAGTGACCTGCACGATCAAGCTGCGTCCGGGGCTCGCCACGCTGCGCGGCGGCCGCATTCAGGGTAAGAGTACTTTCGCCATCGACACGGGCGGGCCAGCTCTCCTGGCGGTGCTCGCCCCCGGCGCAAGCGGTGACGAGATCGATGAAGACCAGGTCTTCCTGATCGCCACCAATGTCCCGGCGAGCCCGACCTCGGTCGCGGCCAAAGCCAGCTGCGCGATCGATGGAATCGGCGAAGCAGCGGCGGTCGATGTGTTGCCCAGCAGCACCGTCGATCAGATTCTCGACGGGCTCGGCCAGAGCGACTGGCGCCGCACCGGCTTCCTCAACGAGGCGCAGATCGCCGATGAACTGCCCGCCGATCAAGCCGCGCGGCGCGCGGCGCTGCGCAATGTCATGGCGCTCAAATGCCGCCGTCCGTTGCCGCCCAAGCACGATATGTCGCTGGTCTGGCCGGCAACGATTGTCAGCGATGCCGGCAAGGCGGTTGGCCGCGACCAACGCTTCGATTTCACCGTGCGCGAGGCCTTCGCCGCCAATTTCGAGTGCAGCCGGGTGAATGGCAAAGCAGCGTGCAACCCGATCACCCCGGTGCACCTCCGCTTCACCGCGCCGGTCGACAAACGCCTGGCATTAGGCGTGCGGTTGCGCTTTGCCGACGGCAGCGAACGCGCGCCGACGCTCGATGACGATGACAAGAACAAGGCTGAAGTTGCCGATCTCAACTTCGCCGGCGGCTTCCCGGTAGACTCCGCCGCACAGGTCGTGCTTCCGGCGGGGATCAAGGACCTGTCGGGCCGTACGCTCGCCAACGCCGCGCGCTACCCGCTGGCGATCCGGTTTGCCGCCGCGCCGCCACTGGTGAAATTCGCCGCCAGTTTCGGGATCATCGAGGCGAGCGAGGGCGCGAGCTTGCCGGTGACGGTCCGGGCGGTCGAGCCCGAGCTCGCGGGCAAGGCTACCTCGGTTGCCGGGCAGAGCCAAAAGGTCGCCGATGACGACGCGCAGATCGCGGCTTGGCTGCGCAAGCTCGATAAGGCCGAGAACAGCGACTTTACTTTCACCGAGCACAAGGATGGCACCACCACTGCGGTCAACCACACCCGCGACAAGGCATTGTTGATGCCCGGCGGCCGCGCCTTGCAACTCGGCTTGCCGGGCAAGGGCAAAGACTTCGAAGTGGTCGGTATTCCGCTGCCGGGCAAAGGCTTCCACGTGGTCGAACTCGCAAGCCCGGCGCTGGGTGCGGCGTTGCTCGGGCGGCCGGTGCCGCGCTATGTCGCCACCGGGGCGCTGGTTACCGACATGGCGGTGCATTTCAAATGGGGCCGCGAAAGCTCGCTGGTCTGGGTTACCTCGCTCGCCGACGCTGCGCCGGTCGCGGGCGCGGCGGTGCGCATATCCAATGCCTGTGACGGCAAGCTGCTGGCTTACGGCCAGACCGACGCCAATGGTCTGCTTTCAATCGCGGGGATCCTGCCCGAACCCAATCTCGGCGGTGGCTGCGAAGAGGAGCAGGACGCCCCGCTGATGGTTTCGGCGCGCGCGAACGGCGACATGAGCTTTACCCTGTCGGACTGGGATCAGGGCATCTCGCCGTACGATTTCGACATGTCGTTTGGCTCCAGCGAGCAGCAGGACACCGTGCACACCGTGTTCGACCGCGAACTGGTGCGGATTGGCGAGACGGTGCATTTCAAGCAGATCATGCGCCGCCCGGTCGGGGCCGGGTTCGCCTATCCCAAAGGCTTCATCGGCAAGCTGCTGTTCCGTCATCAGGGCAGCGACACGGAGTTCTCGCAGGCGGTTACCATTGGCGCGGGCGGCACCAGCGAGGGTGAATGGACCGTCCCCCAAGGCGCGCCGCTGGGCGACTACGACCTGAGCTTCGAGGTCGGCGACAAGACCATCTACACCGGTCAGTCGATCCGGGTCGATGAGTACAAATTGCCCAACATGCGCGCGACGATTCAAGCTCCCAAGGACGCGCTGGTCCAGCCAAGCTCGGTCCCGCTGTCGCTGTTCGTCGGGTACCTCTCGGGCGGCGGCGCGGGCGGGCTGCCGGTGACGCTGCGCACCGACTACGCGGCGTGGTTCCCCGATCCCAAGGGCTGGGACCAGTTCACTTTTGGCGGTGAGCAAATTGCCGAGGGGACCAAGCCGCTCGACAGTTACCAGCAGGCACCCGCCCCGACACTGCCGTTCGCCGAGACGCTGCCCGCCACCCTCGGCGCAGACGGTACCGCCAAGACCGATATTGCGGTGGGCCTGCCGATCACCCGCCCGGTCACGCTGAGCGTCGAGATGGACTATCCCGATGCCAATGGCGAGACGATGACCGCTTCGCGCTCGATGACGCTCTACCCCGCCGCGCTGCAGGTGGGCCTGCGCACCGACGGCTGGATGATGAAGGCCGATGATTTGCGGCTGGAGACTGTGGTCGTCGGGCTCGATGGCCAGCCGCTCAAGGACAAGACCGTGCAGGTCGAGCTCTATTCGCGCGAGATCCTGACCGCGCGGCGGCGGCTGATCGGCGGCTTCTACGCCTATGACAATCAGGAGAAGGTTACCAAGCTCTCGGGCGGTTGCCTGACCCGCACCGACAAGACCGGACGCGCCAGCTGCAAGCTCGCGCCGGGGATTTCGGGCGAGATCACCATGGTCGCGCGCGCCAAGGACGACCAGGGCCGCGAAAGCCGCGCGGTCCAATCGGTCTGGCTCGCGGGCAAGGACGATTGGTGGTTCGGCGGCGACAACGGCGACCGGATGGACCTGATCCCCGAGAAGACCGAGTACAAGGCCGGTGACACCGCGCGCTTCCAGGTGCGGATGCCGTTCCGCGCCGCCGAGGCATTGGTTACGGTCGAGCGCGAGGGCGTGCTGTCGAGCTTCGTGACCAAACTGTCGGGCGCTGACCCAGTGGTCGAGGTCAAGCTGCCCGCAAGCTATGCGCCCAACGTCTATGTTTCTGTGATGGCGGTGCGCGGGCGGGTCAAGGGCGGCAGCCTGTGGCTGTCTGATCTGGCGCGCAATTGGAACCTGCCGTTTTTCAGCCAGGATGGGGCCAGCCCCAGCGCGACGGTCGACCTGGGCAAGCCGAGCTACCGGATTGGCCTGGCCAAGATCAAGGTCGGCTGGGAAGGGCATCAGCTTGGCGTCTCGCTGAAGTCCGATCGGGCGAAATATGGCGTGCGCGAAACCGCGAATGTCACCGTCGCGGTCAAGGGTCCAGATGGCCGCCCGGCGAGCAGCGCCGACGTTGCTTTCGTGGCGGTCGACGAGGCTCTGCTGACCTTGATGCCCAACCACAGCTGGGACTTGCTCAAGGCGATGATGGGCGAGCGCAATCTGGAAGTCGCCACCTCGACCGCGCAGATGCAAGTCGTTGGCAAACGGCACTACGGCAAAAAAGCCGTCGCGGCGGGCGGCGGCGGCGGTGCGGGCGATGCCTCGGGCGTCAACCGCGAGAACTTCAAGCCGGTGCTGCTGTGGCAAGGCCATGTGACGCTCGATGCCAAGGGCGAGGGCCATGTCGCGGTGCCATTGTCCGATGCGCTGTCGAGCTTCAAGCTGGTCGCGGTGGCAACCGATGGCGCACAGCTGTTCGGCACTGGTGAGACCAGCATCCGCACCGCGCAAGACTTGTCGCTTTATTCGGGCCTGCCCAGCCTGGTGCGTACCGGGGATCACTACGACGCGGTGTTCACGCTGCGCAATTCGTCCGACCACGCGATGAAGATCACCGCCGAGCCGCTGATCGAACCTGCCGTGGCCAAGGCCGGGCCCCTGACCGTCACGCTGCCGGCGGGCGGGGCGGGGCAAGTGCGCTGGGGGCTCGATGCGCCGCCCGCACCGGGGGTGCTCAAATGGACGGTCAAGGCGCGCAGCTCCGACGGCAAGGCGAGCGATACCCTGACCGCGACGCAGGAAGTGATCCCGGCGATCCCGACCGAGGTCTGGGCCGCGACGTTGCTCAGGGTTGGCGATCCCGCACCGACCATCGCCACCCCGCAAGGCGCGCTGCCGGGCGGCTATGTCACGGTCGATCTCAGCGATACGCTCGCCGCCCCGCTCGGCGGGGTGCAGGCCTACATGACCGCCTATCCCTACGACTGCTTCGAGCAGCGGCTGTCGAAAATCGTCGTCGCGGGTGACGGTGCGGCGTGGACCGCGCTGGCGGCTGCCTTGCCGACTTACCTCGATAGCGACGGACTGGTGCGCTATTGGCCCGATGCGCAGATGCGCGGGTCGAGCGAGCTGACTGCCTATGTGCTCGCGGTGACCAGCGCCGCCGGATTGCCTTTGCCCGACGCACCGCGAGCCAAGATGGTCGCCGCGCTGCAAGGCGTGGTCGAGGGGCGGATCGAGCGCAGCCGCAGCTATTCGGCCGACGAACGGCTGGTCAAGATTGCCGCGCTGAGCGCGCTCGCCCGCGCCGGGGCGGCGACGCCCGCACTGGTCGCCAAGATCGACATGGTCCCTGCCGATATGCCGACCTCCGCCTTGGCCGACTGGATCGTTACGCTCGACCGGCTGCCCGGGGCACCGCGCGCCGGACTGCTCCGCGCTGCGGCCGAAGGCGAACTGCGCAAGCGTATCGTTTACGAAGGCACCCGGTTCGACCTGTCCGATCGCAACAACGCGCCGTGGTGGATGATGACCAGCACCGACGAAATGGCGATTCTGGCGCTCGATGCAGTGCTGGGCAAGCCCGGCTGGGCGGCCGACGTGCCCAAGATGATGGTCGGGGTGGGTGCGCGGCAAATGCGTGGGCATTGGGATACCACCCCGGCCAACGCCTGGGGCGCGCTGCTTTCGCGGCGCTTTGCGGCCAAGTACCCAGCCTCCGCGATTACCGGGACCACGCATATGGCGCTCGGCACCGCCGTGTTCGACCTGACCTGGCCGCGCCCGGCACAAAGTGCGCCAGTGCAATTGCCGCTGATCGATGGTCCGCTGACATTGTCGCAAAGCGGCGGGGCGGGGCCGTGGGCGACGGTCGCGGTCCACGCTGCGGTGCCGCTGACCGTACCGCTCAACGCCGGGTACAAGCTGCAACGCAGCGTCTCGGTGGTTTCGGCCAAGGTGCCGGGCAAGCTCTCGCAAGGCGATGTGGTGCGGGTGCGGCTGACGATCGAGGCGAGCGCCGAGCGAACCTGGGTGGCGCTGTCCGATCCGCTTCCGCCCGGAGCGGTGGTAATGTCCTCGCTCGGCGGCCAATCGCAGCAATTGCAGGCGGGCGAGACCAATGAAGGCGCCTGGCCGGCCTATGTGCAAAGCTCGCGCGGCACATGGCAGGCGTTCTTCGACTGGTTGCCACGCGGCACGACGGTGCTCGAATACACGCTGCGGCTCAACACTGCGGGCACTTTCGTGCTGCCCCCGGCGCGGGTCGAGGCGATGTACGCGCCCGAAATCCGCGGGCAGTTCCCGATTGCTCCGGTGACGGTGTGGGGCTCCTAACCTACCTGCCGCAGCGTCGGCGTAACCGAGTGTTGCTTGTGCTGGCCGCAGCGCTGGTGCTGGCGGGCGTAGCGCTCGACTGGCGCACGTCGCCGCCCAAGGCTCCCGACTTCGCCGAACTCACGGGCAACTGGAAATCGAGCGAGGCCTGGCTTTACGACAAGGATGGCGGGCTGCTCGACGAAGTGCGGCTCGATTTCGCGATGCGGCGACTGGCGTGGACCCCGCTGAAGGCTATCAGCCCCGAGTTGCAACGCGATGTGGTGCTGGCCGAGGATCACCGTTTCGCCAGCCACGGCGGGGTCGACTGGCTGGCGCTGGCCGGATCGGTGCGCAACCGGGCACAGGGCGCGCGCAGTCGGGGGGCCTCGACCATCACCATGCAGGCCGCCGCTTTTCTGTGGCCCGAGATCGGCCGTCCGGGCGCGCGCGGGTGGTTCGACAAACTGCGCCAGATGCGCGCCGCGTGGGGCCTCGAGCACCGCTGGAGCAAGGACCAGATCCTTGAGGCCTACCTCAATCTCGCACCGTTCCGCGGCGAGACGCAAGGGGTGGGCGCGGCGGCCTTGGCGCTGTTCGGCAAGAGCCCCGACAAGCTCGACCGGCGCGAGGCGGCGCTGCTCACCGCACTGCTGCGCGATCCTGCAGCAGCGCCCCCCGTGCTCGCCGCGCGCGCCTGCCGCCTGCTCCCGCCCGCCGATTGCCCGGCATTGGGCGCACTGGCCGATAGTGCCGCGAGCATGGGGCGGCTGCACAGCCTCGATCCTGCGCGCGCACCACACCTCGCTGCGCACCTGCTGACCGCGCCGGGGATGAAGGTAACCACCACGCTCGATCCGGCGGTGCAGGCGCTCGCCAGCGATGCGCTGCGGCATCAGCTGCAAGGTCTCGGTCCGCGCCGGGTGCGCGACGGTGCGGTGGTGGTGCTCGATAACAAGAGCGGCAACGTGCTGGCTTATGTCGGCGGGGTGGGACTGGGTTCGACCGCCGCCTCGGTCGATGGCGCGGCGGCGCTGCGCCAGGCCGGATCGACGCTCAAGCCGCACCTTTATGCCCAGCTTATCGAGCGCAAATGGCTCACCGCCGCCTCGATCCTCGACGATTCGCCGGTCCAGCTCGACACCGCCTCGGGGCTCTATGTCCCGCGCAATTACGACAACGCGTTTATGGGTCCGGTCTCGGCGCGGCGCGCGCTGGCCAATTCGCTCAACGTACCCGCGGTGCGCGCATTGCTGCTCGACGGGGTGCAGGACTTTCGCGACCGGCTGTGGGACCTTGGCTACGAGGGGCTGGAGGGCGATGGTTCCTATTACGGCTTTTCGCTCGCGCTGGGCTCGGCCGAGGTGACCTTGCTGCAGCAGGCCAACGCCTATCGCACCCTCGCCAACCTTGGCATGGCGAGCCCGCTGCGGCTCAAGCTGGACGATCCGCAGGTAACCCCGCGCCAGATCCTCGATCCCGGCGCGGCATGGATCGTCGGCGATGTGCTCTCGGATCCCTCGGCGCGGGCGAGCACTTTCGGGGTCGATTCGGCGTTGCGGCTGCCATTCTGGGCCGCGGCGAAGACCGGGACCTCGAAGGCGATGCGCGACAACTGGTGCATCGGTTATTCCGATCGCTTCACCGTCGCGGTGTGGGTCGGCAACCTTGAGGGCGATCCGATGCGCGCGATCTCGGGCACCAGTGGCGCCGCCCCGGTGTGGCGCGACGTGATGCTGGGCCTGCACCGGACCCAGCCCGGACGGCAACCGGCGCGCCCCGACAATGTTCAGCCCGGACAAGTCGGATTTGCCGGCCTGCGCGAGCCGCCCCGCCGCGAATGGTTCCTGCCCGGCACCGCGCAGAGCCAGTTTGCCTCGGCCCCCGGCTATGCCCGCCGCCCGCGCATCGCCAACCCGGTTTCGGGCAGCGTCTTTGCCTTCGATCCCGATATCCCGCCGGCGCGGCAATCGGTCGGGATCACGGTCACTGGCGAGGCGGCGAACCTTTCCCTCACCCTTGACGGCAAGCCCTTTGCTCCCGCGCAGGGCTCACCGCAAATGCCGCTGATCAAGGGCAGCCACCTGCTCGCGCTGACCGATGAAAGCGGGCGGGTGATGGACCGGGTGCGGTTTTCGGTTAGGTGATTCGAAGCTGAAGCCACGCGACTTCATCAGGACAACCAGACAATCAGAGAACCGGTAGTTAGGCCAGGAGCTTGAGCGGGCACTTCGCACTTGTTGCTGCACGGCCTAT
Organism: Pseudomonadota bacterium; assembly: GCA_030271565.1. Classification (GTDB taxonomy): domain Bacteria; phylum Pseudomonadota; class Alphaproteobacteria; order Sphingomonadales; family Sphingomonadaceae; genus Novosphingobium. Next base: position 18,060 of record JARXKR010000008.1, on the reverse strand, counting down.
GGGTGAGTGAATTCCAGAAGGCAAAGTTGCCCATTGAAAGATGAAGCACATGGACGACCGTGAATTGCACAGCCATCTGATCGGCCAGCAAGGATCACGCTGGGCGCTGAACACGCCGGTGCTGGTGCTCGATATCGACGCGCTGGATCGTAACATCGCGGCAATGGCAGAGACTGTTCGGGCCAAAGGGCTTGCACTTCGCCCTCATGCCAAGACGCACAAGAGCGTGGACATCGCCAAGCGGCAAGTGGCTGCGGGCGCGGTGGGTATGTGCTGCGCCAAGATCGGCGAGGCCGAGGTCCTTGCCGAAGGCGGGATAGCGGGACTGCTGATTACCTCGCCGATAACCGCACCCGCAGCGATCGGGCGGCTGGCCTCATTGGCGAAGAATGCTCCGGCGATCATCGCGACCGTCGATGATCCTGAGGTCGCCAGGCGGATCGATGCGGCCCTGGCCGCAATCGGAGCGACCCTTGCGGTGCTCGTCGACATCGATCCCGGGATGCACCGCACCGGCGTGGCCTCGCCCGCTGCCGCCGTTGCGCTCGCCGAGGCAATCCATCGGTTGCCCAACCTGCATTACCGCGGCGTGCAGTTCTATTGCGGGGTGCAGCAGCACATCGCGAACTTCGCCGAACGCCGTGCGGCTGTTGTGGAGCGAACCGACTACCTGAAGCAGGTTATTGGCGCGCTTGATGGCGCTGGGTTTGCGCCTGAGATGATCAGCGGCTCAGGCACCGGCACGCACCAGATCGACCTCGAGCTGGGTGTGTTCACCGAACTTCAGGCCGGCTCTTACGTCTTCATGGATCAGCAATACCTCGACTGCGACCTGACCGGCGCGGGCTGCACCAACCCGCCATTTGCGACCGCACTGACCGTCGATGCGCGGGTGGCCAGCGCCAACCACGATGCGCTGGTCACGATTGACGCTGGCTACAAGGCGCTCTCGACCGATGGCGGGGTGGCGGTGGTGCAGCGCGGTCCGGCGGAGGGCGCTGCGTTCGCGTTCATGGGCGATGAGCACGCCGCGCTAATCGCACCCGCAATCGGCACGAAGCTCCGTTCTGGCGACGCCGTCAGCCTGACCGTCCCGCACTGCGACCCGACCGTGAACCTGTACGATTTCTATCACATCGTGCAGGGCGATACGTTGATCGACCTCTGGCCGGTAAGCGCGCGCGGCCGCGCGCGGTAAACAGATTTGGCTTGGCGGAGACGGAGGGATTCGAACCCTCGGTACAGATGTATCCGTACGACGGTTTAGCAAACCGTTGGTTTCAGCCACTCACCCACGTCTCCGGATCGCAGCAGCGAGCGCGGCCTATAGCGAGGGGGGGCGGGGGCGGCAAGGGGGTCTCTGGTCTGGGGGCAAGGCGGCGATAGCGCGCGGTTAGTGCGGCGTTTGGCGCCGCCGCGCCTCCTCTCGCCGCAAAACGGACTCGGCTCATCGCCGGTTCATTGTGCCCGCGCCAGAGCCGTTTCACACCGCCACATGGCGGACCCGCCGGATTTCCGAGTGGACCGGGACCGGCGGGTATTTTGAGGGGTCTGGACATGAACATTCGTTTTGCCACCACGCTGCGCAGCACCGGGATTGCGGTGATGGGCGCGCTGGCCTTGGCGGGTTCGGTCGCGTCCCCCGCCCAGATCCAGCCGGTCGATCCCGACAAGGCGATCGATGGTGATCTCAGGCATCCGGCCACGGTACCCGCGCCGACACCGGCCTCCAGCCCGGTCCCGGCAGCATACCCGGCGAGCGAAGGTTCGCCTGCGCCGACCCCGACCGAAGCTCCGGCCGATCCCAACCAGCCCGGCACCACCTATCACCAGGACGACCTGATCGGCGCGGCCGAAGGCGTGTTCGGCAAGGGCGCCAAAGGCGTTGCCGATGTCATCCAGAACATTCTCAAGAAGCAGGGCGAGCCCAATGCCTATATCGTCGGGCGCGAAGGCGGCGGCGCGCTGGTGGTCGGGGTGCGTTATGGTTCGGGCACGCTGTTCCACAAGGTCGAGGGCCAGCGCCCGGTTTACTGGACCGGTCCGTCGATCGGGTTCGACGCCGGGGCGAGCGCGGGCAGCACTTTCGTGCTGGTCTACAACCTCTACAATACCGACGATCTCTATCACCGTTTCCCGGCGGGCGAGGGGCAGGCTTACCTGATCGGCGGGTTCAACGTCAGCTACATGAGGCGCGGGAATATCGTGCTGATTCCGGTGCGCTCAGGCGTCGGGCTGCGGCTTGGGGTCAATGCCGGCTACATGAAGTTCAGCGTCAAGCACAAGTGGCTGCCATTCTGAGGGCAGTCGGCTAGCCCCACGGACCACCGGAAGCTGGCTGCGCGGCTTGCTCCGCTTCAACCTTCCCCGACGGGACGAAGCCGTGCATTCCGTGCCACCACTGCAGCGCGATCACCCCGCCCTTGGCCGGCTGCAGCAGGCCGATCATCAGCACTGCGGCGAGCACCAGGCACACGGTAAGCGCCTGCCACATCGAAATGTCCGAAAATGCGCCGAAGTAGATGATGACCGGGGCGAGCACGTGCCCGGTGATCAGGATCGAGATGTACGGCGGCATGTCGTCGGCGCGGTGGTGGCTCCAGTCCTGGTGGCAGCGCGGACAGACCGCGATCGGCTTGAGGAACTTGCCGAACAGCTTGGCCTCGCCGCAGCGCGGGCATTTCCCGCGAATGCCGCGCAGCAGGGCGGCGCTGAGGGTTTGCGGCAGGACGGGATCGGGCAGGGGGGCAAGCATGGAGCTGCCTTTCGGCCTGTGCGGCGCTACGATCAAGCCAAATAGTCAGAGCAGCCCTCGCCACAGCGTCAGCACCGCGATCGCCAGCAGGAGGGCAAGGCCAGCCGCCAGTTTGGCCGCGCCAAGCAAGTTGGGAGGCAATTTCACAGCAACTGTCCGGCGCGCGCCCGCAAGGTTATCCCCTCTTGGTTGCTGCCCTGAACCGGATATCGCGCGCGAGCAAGGGCTGCGCCCACTTGGGCCTTGCTCGCCGGGGGGCGTCACGGCTAAGGGCCGCTGCGTCATGCTCAGCAACCTCGAACAACAACCCGCCGACGCGCTGCTCGCGCTGATCAAGCTCCATGGCGACGACCCGCGCGGCGACAAGATCGACCTTGGCGTCGGGGTCTATCGCACCGGTCAAGGCGGCACCCCGGTGTTCGGCGCGATCAAGGCGGCCGAACAGGCGCTGATCGATACCCAGACTTCGAAAAGCTACCTCGGCCCCGAAGGCGATATGGGCTTCGTCCACGGCCTGATGCCCTACATCTTCGGCAGCGAAGACCCCACCATGAGCGGCCGGATCGAGGGGATGCAGGCCCCCGGCGGGACCGGCGCGGTGCGGCTTGCGGTGGCGCTGGCCAAGCGCGCCGGGGTGACACGGATCTGGATGGGGCTGCCGAGCTGGCCTAACCACGCGCAAATCCTCGGCGACCTCGGGGTCGAACTCAAGACCTTCACCCATGCCACCAAAGCCGGCCTTGCCGACATGGACGCGTTGCGGGTGGCGATCGGGCTGGCTGAGCCGGGGGATGCGATCATGCTTCACGGCTGTTGCCACAACCCGACCGGGATCGATTACAGCCCGGCGCAGTGGGACGAGATCGCGCTGGCGGTGGCCGAGGCCAAACTGCTCCCGATCATCGACCTTGCCTACCAGGGCCTCGGCCACGGGATGGAAGAAGATGCCTACGGACTGCGCGCTGTCCTCGCCGCTGTGCCCGAGGCGCTGGTCGCCTACAGCTGCGACAAGAATTTCGGGATGTACCGCGACCGGGTCGGCGCGATTTATGTTATGGCGCAGGATGGCGATGCGCTGAACCGCGTGCTTTCGAACGGTTATGCGCTCGCCCGTGCGGCTTGGTCGATGCCGCCCGATCACGGCGGCGCGACGGTGCGGATCATTCTCGAAGACCCCGCGCTGACCGCGAGTTGGCTCGATGAGCTTGGCACCATGCGCGCCCGCATGCGCCAGGTCCGCGCCCGCCTCGCCGAGACGGGCCGCGCCGGGTCCATCGACCTGGTCCCGCTCGGCAGCCAGAACGGCTTGTTCTCGGTCCTCCCGCTCAGCGCCGAGCAGATCCAGCGGTTGCGCTCCGATCATGCGATCTACATGGCCGGATCGGGCCGGATCAACATCGCCGGGCTGACCGCGGGGAACATCGACAAGTTCATCGCCGATCTTGCGGCGGTCACTGATTGACCCACCCCCAACCCCTCCCGCATGCGGGAGGGGAGTGAGACTTGCCGAGCGATCGCGAGGTTAGTCGCAGCGGGGTGGGCATGGGAGCAAGCATGGATAGACAGCCTACCCTTGAAGGTCCCGCGCTCCTCCTCCGCCCGCTGCGCCCCGACGACTGGCAAGCGCTCTACGCCGTCGCCAGCGACCCGCTGATCTGGGAAGTCCACCCCTCGTACGACCGCTGGCAGGAACCGCTGTTTCGTAAGTTCTTCGACGATGCACTGGCCAAAGGCGGCGCGCTCGCAGTGATCGACCGGCAGACCGGCGAGATTATCGGCTCATCGCGGTTCCAGGCTTACGATCCGGCGCAAGGCGGCTCGGTCGAGATCGGCTGGACTTTCCTCGCGCGCAGCCACTGGGGCGGGGCCTACAATCCCGAACTCAAGCGCCTGATGCTCGCCCATGCGCTGGGCTTCGTGGCCCGCGTGGATTTTCGGGTCGGCGAAGCCAACTGGCGCTCGCGCAAGGCGATGGAGAAAATCGGCGGCACACTGTCCGACCGGACCGAACTGGCTGAAACCACCGCCGGGATGGTCCGCCATGTAATCTACGGGATCACCCGTGAGAGCTTTGCGGACGGGCCATTGTCGGCGGGGTGACACCTGACCGGCTGGCGTCACCTGCGCTTCGGGCAATCACGGTGCATGTCTAACGTGGGCAGACTATTCTCAACAGCCTTCCGCCACTAGAAAATTGCGGCATCGACGTCAGCATTTGCAACACAAGGCCGATC